>CAZDGT010000080.1:0-2379 GCA_964504905.1 uncultured Bordetella sp.
ATCGCAGCTTGCACAGACGACGTTGCGCAGTGTGCTGGGCGAGGTGGAACTCGACGACCTGCTGAGTCAGCGCGAAAAGATCAATCTAAGGCTGCAATCGGTCCTCGATCTCGATACGGATCCGTGGGGGATCAAGGTCGCCAAAGTCGAGGTGAAAGCCGTCGATCTTCCCGATCAGATGATCCGCGCCATCGCAAGACAAGCAGAGGCAGAGCGCGAAAAACGTGCGAAGATCATCCACGCGGAAGGCGAATACTCTGCGGCGGAGCGTCTGGCGATGGCAGCCGAGCTGATCCAACGGCAGCCTGCCGCTATCACACTCCGTTACTTGCAGACGCTTGTGGAAATCGGGTCGGAAAAGAATACCACCGGTGTATTCCCGCTTCCGATCGATATGCTCTCGGCGGTCACGCGCGCCCTGGATCGCGCCAACGCAGAGCGCAGCGGCTCGGTCTAGCTTCAGTTGTCGCGGCTCTTCGTTTTTTGCCGCAACATATCCAGAGCGGCGCGGTCGAAGTTTGTCTTCGGCTCGAGGCGACGTGCCTGCTCGAACGCCGCCTCTGATTCGTCTAGCCGGCCCGTGCGTTCATAGGCTATGCCGATCAGGACAAAGGTGCCTGGCGCGGGGGCGCGGGCGGCCGCTTCTTCCAATTTCGCGATTGCCTCTTCTTTGCGGCCCAGGCAGTCAAGCGTGTAATACCAACTCACCAGAACCTCAGGATCTGCCTTGGCGGCTTTCGGGGCCCGGGGGAAGACGCTGGCAGCGTCACTGCAACGCTTCTCAGCAATCAATCCATACACCAAGTGCGTGTAGCCGCGGACCTTCCTGGGCGACTTCCGGGTTACATCGGTCCAGAAATCCACCCGGCTGCTCCAAACCGAGGAACGTGCGTATGTCAACATACCCGCCGCTGCGAGGACGCAAACCAGCACCGTCACTCGGGCAAGCTGGAAGCGCGAGCGGATCAGCCACTGAAGCAGAATCAGGACCAAACCGAAGACGGGAAGGTAGAGTCGACGCTCCGTGGCCACATCTTTAATGGGCACCACGGTCGACGTCGGCGCAAGGAACAAGAGGATGAGCGCCAAGCCGAAAACCGCGATTGGGTAACGGGTCCTGACCTTCCAGGCGGCGACGATCAGTACGATTATCCCCGCCAGTCCGAGAATCGCCCCCTGATCGATCGGTGAATGGGAAACGGCGAGATCATAGTCGGCGTTCTGGCGAAACGGGAGTACCAGGAGTGCCGCGTACAGCCACCACACGCGCCATTGGGTAAAGAAATATTCGTGCCATTGCAAGTCCCGCATAGCGAAGCCGGCACTCGCAGACGTTGCCAGAACGCGCCAGACCAGCACTGCTCCCACCGCGCCCAACAGGGCCATGGAGAGGTAGAGCCGTCTCCGGTAGGCGATAGAGTTCTTCAGCGTCAGCCCATGCAGGAGAACATCTGCGGCTACGAACATTGCCGGAAGGACGACGGCGTGCTCCTTGGCCAACACGGCGCAGCCGTAGAGCGACAGAATTGCGAATACCGCTCTCCAGCGCATTCCCTGTAGCGGTTGAGAAATGAACACAGCGAAGGCGGCCAGCATGAACGTGGCGCACAGGCTCTCCGATCTGCCCGCAATGTATGCTACGGATTCGGTTTGGACTGGATGAAGTACAAAGAGAGCCGCCCCAAAGATCGCCAGTGTCGCTCTTCTCGAGGCGGAGAGAACAACCGGTAACAGGAGGCGCAGCAAGATGAAGAGGACAAGAGCTCCGTTTGTTAGATGTACTAGTAGGTTTCCGAGGTGGTAAGAAGAGGCTTCGCGTCCTGCCATTGTGAAGTTCAGCCAATAGCTGAACATCAACACCGGCCGAACACCATTCAGCCAAGAGGTGAGAGGGGCATCGGAGTACTCCGGTTGCTGGAAAGGAAGGCCGAGATCATCGAAGACAAAAGGACCGCGTAGAGCTGGGGAATACGCCCAGCAGCCCGCGTACACGCACGCACTGATTGCGAGCAGGATTGCCCACAGCGGTAGTCGTTGCTCATTGACTAGATTGAGCGATTCTTCCGTTTGTCCCGCAGTGCGTGAGCGCCGCTGCCGAGCGGGGGAACTGGCCATGAAACGCCGACAACTCCTCGTTGCGTAACTTTCACTCTCGTGATTTCTGGGGTTAGACCAGATGATCCCGAGAAAGTTACCTTGAAAAACGTAAACAGGAGTTAAAACACATCGCGCTCAGGCCGGGGTGGAGTACCTGGTGAAATCAGTGATTCCCAGTAGCTTGTCCGAAAATTAACAGCCGAAATCCGGTCGAGTCGCACTATAATCCTCCGCATGTTTTACATCGCTTGTGGTTTGGCGATGGCCATCCTGGTCTGCTGG
>CAZDGT010000081.1:0-21251 GCA_964504905.1 uncultured Bordetella sp.
GAGCGATTTCCAGCACCAGGTTCCGCACCATGGAACTGACCGGAGCGCCAAGGCGTGCGGAATACGAGGTAAGGGCGTAATTCATTGTGAGCAGCGTCAATACCACCAGAGTGAAGGCAGCGGCGATCAGCCGCCGAAACAAAGAGCTGCTCATGAACGAAATCCGGCATTAACAGACTAGCAAGTTTCCCGTACCGGGCAGGGACATTTCGCTCAACATTGACACAATTGTCATCGATTCGTAATGGCTCGATTGTTATCGTCAAGGAACCATGAAACACCTGCTTCTACTGCTCTCGCTATCTGTTTACGCTTTGGCTCAGTCGGGCCAAGGACGCATTGTCGGCACCGTGACGGATTCGTCCGGGGGTGTCCTTGCCAATTCAACTGTAACCGCGCTCGAAACCAAAACCGGCGCCAAGCGCGAGGCCACTGCAGACGACAAAGGATTCTACGTTATTAGCAATCTGGCGCCTTCCAGCTACACAATAACCGCGACCGCGCCGAATTTCGCGCCGGCCGAGGTGCGCGAGTACATCCTGAGCGCCGGACAGGAACGCAACCTGAACCTTACCTTGCAGCCGGGCAGCGTGACTACTGAGGTCAGCGTAGTCTCGGGCGAACTCAGTGAAGTCGAGACGTCGTCGGCCGCGATGGGCGCCAATGTCAACTCCCGCGAGGTCGGCACGCTCCCGCTCAACGGACGTCAGCTTTCGCAGCTTTATTTGTTAACGCCGGGTGCGCAAACCGCCGGCGGCGGATCGTTCGACAATATCCGTTTCAGCGGCCGTGCCAATCAGCAAAACGCCATACGGTTCGACGGCATCGAGGCCAGTTCGGTGATTGACTCCTCTCCGGGCAACCTGAACGGCGAGACTTCAACTGGTTTCCGGCTGCAGTCAAGCTTGGAAACCGTGGCTGAATTTCGTGTGGATTCCAGCAATTATCCGGCCGAGTTTGGCACGGGAACGGGTGGCCAGATCAGCGTGGTCACCAAGTCCGGCGGCAATGCGTTCCACGGCGGTTTGTTCGAGTATATACGGAACAATGCGCTAGACGCCCGCAACTTCTTCGATGGCGCAAACAAGTCCCCGCTGCGTTTGAACCAGTTCGGCGGCTCCGTCGGCGGCCCCATTATTAAGGACAAGCTATTCTTCTTTGCGGCGATGGAAACGTTGAGGCAGAGGGCCGGTATCAACCTCGTGGGAACCGTGCCCAGCGCCGCGGCCAAAGCACGCGCCGTGGCTTCCATCAAGCCGCTCTTGGCGGGTTACCCGACCGGCGCCCCCACCACCAACCCGGATCTGGATCTGGCCCGGCTGTCGACGTCCATCGCACAGGATGAATACTTCGGCAGCATGCGGCTGGACTATCACATCAACGACAGGCTGAATACCTACCTGCGCTACAACCGTGACCAGGGCTATCTGCAGTCGCCTCTGGACGTAAGCGGCAGCTACCAGTTGATTACTGCCGTGCCGCAAAACGCCGTCCTCGGCCTGCAGCAGATTCTAACGCCAAGCGTCATTAACGAGACGAAGGTCGGATTTAACGGCGCCAAAACGCGAATCTCCGGTTTTGCTCCCGGCATCCCAGGAGTAGACACGAGTGCCTTTGCAGTGAGTTTCACTGGTACGGTCGCGATTCCCGGCATCGGCGGCCAAGGCGCTTCGGCGGGCGCTTCCACGCTTGGCAACCTGATTCGCAGCAACAGCACACAAAACGGACGGTCGCAGCCCTACACAACCTATACACTTTCCTTCATTGACAGTCTGAGCGTTACGCATCAGGCCCACTCCATGAAGTTTGGCTTCGAATTGCGGCCGGTACGGATTTATACGGATCGCTTAGGGGGCACTACGTACACTTTCTCCAACCTTAATGGGCTGCTCAACAATACCCCCACAAGTATTCAAGTGCTAGGCGATACCAGCTCGCCTGATCCGTTTAACGGCGGCGCCACTGGAAATCGCTTTGTGAAGCAATATTACGTCGTAGGCTACGCGCAGGATGAATGGAAGATTCGCCCGAATCTAACCATGAGCTACGGGCTGCGCTACGAGTATTACCATCCATTGACGGAAGACCGGAACCTGTCCGTGCTCTTCAATGCGACCACAGGCCAAATCATGCCGAACACGACGCCGTGGTACCAAAGCAAGAAAACCAATTTTGGACCCCGGCTGGCCTTCAGCTGGGCGCCAGATATGTTCAAGAACAAGACCGTGTTTCGCATTGGCGCGGGTTATTTCTTTGGCCCGGGCCAAACGGAAGACCAGATTCAGCCGATCGACTCTGACCGCGCCAGCGCAAATCTAACCGGGGCGGGAATCGCTTATCCCATTATTCCAGCCCAGGTTCTCGCTGGATTCACGGCGACGAATCACCCAGGCTATCAGCCGCGTGGATATGCGCCGGACTACACGCTTCCCGAGAAGATACTCTCCTACACGGCTTCGGTACAGCAACAGTTACCCGGCAACGCCATCTTGACAGTGGCCTATGTGGGCAGCCAAGGCCGCAACCTGTTCATGCGTTCCTGGACCAACCGCATTATTGGCGTGAACCCAACTACTGGCTCTGCAACCCTTCAATTCGGCCCGCAATTCTCGCAGATCGACTACAAGACCAGCGGCGGAACCGACAGCTACAATTCACTGCAAACCACGTTGAACCGGCGCTTTGCCAAGGGGCTCACTGCGGGGTTCCAGTGGACTTACGCCCACAGTTTGGGCAACACCGGTGGTTCGAACGAAGCACAGACCACCCAAGACCCCTTCAACTGGAATCGTGACCGCGGCAACAACGCTTTCGATGTACGCCACAGCGCCAACGTGTCGTTGCTCTACGCTCTGCCCACGAAGTTCGACAACAAACTGGCGAAGGCAGCACTAGGCGGATGGGAAATCGGCGGTATCATGAACACCCGCACCGGTCTTCCGGTTGACGTCACGCTTTCCCGCCCGGATATTGTTTGGCAGATCAACGGCACAAACACGTTTGTCAACACATTGAGCAACGTTCCGTCGGGCCAGACGGCTACGGCGGTCATCAATAACCCCTACGGCGGCGCGTTCCGCAACAACCGCCGCCCTGACGTTGTGCCGGGAGTAAGCCCCTACCTGAGTAACAGCAGCGACGGCAGGGTATTTCTGAATCCCGCGGCTTTTGCGATTCCGAAACCAGGCACCTTTGGGAATCTGGGCCGCTTCCCCCTACATGGTCCTGGGCTGACACAGATCGACTTTACCGTGCACAAGAGCTTTACCCTCACCGAACGGCAGAGTATCGAGTTCCGCGCAGAGATCTATAACATCCTGAACCACACCAATTTCGCCAACCCGCCGGCGACGCTCTCAAACGCACTCGGTATAACCGGGACAAATCTGCAACCCGGCCAACCGTTTACCGGGTCGGCTTCGGGCGGCGCTTTCGGTATCGCCAATTCGACCGTGAGCAAGGACGTGGGCTTAGGCGCTCAACGCCAGATCCAGTTCTCGCTGCGGTATAACTTCTAGCACTATTCAGCAGAGAATTTTGGCCGGGATCGCGGACTAGTATGCATGAGTCCGCTGATCCTGGCCTTTTTGCTTTTGATCGGAATGCTATCTGCGCAAACCAAGCCGCCGCCTGCCAAACCGGTGGCGGGGCAGGGCACCACCACCCAGCAGGATAAAGAGATCGAAGCTGTGCTTCGCGCCAAGCTGGCGAAATCGAAAATCGGCAAGGACGGGTTCACCGTACGCGTGCAGGGCGGCGTAGCTTTCTGGGAGGGCGCGACGGGCGTGGTCCAGCACAAGGGTGCGGCCACACGAATGGCGAGGACCGCAGGGGCCAAGAAAGTAGTGAATAACATAAAGGTGAGCGAAGCCGCTAAGGAAACGGCGTCTGCAAACCTCGACCAAGGGCGACGGCGGGTTCAGGTAAAGCGCAGCGAGGCACGCAGCCAGTAAGCTAGTGAGCCGAAAAATACCACAGCCCGCCGAAGGCGGCCGCTACTAACAGAAGAAACAGAGCAGCGAGAAGCCAGGTTCTCCCGGACCCCGTGCTCGCGGCTGGGGACGTTTCCTCGGACGTGTGGAAGATACTGGGCGGTAGCTCAGGAGCCATCTCGCCCAGCGCTCCGGAATCGAGCGTCACGGAAACTACGGTGACGTTATCCTGACTGGGATTCCGCTGGTCCAACGTCCGCGACACCAAAGCTTGCGGCCACGACTGCGGATGCCCCGTTAAGCAGGCTTGAATCTCGTCCGGCTCCAGCGTCTTGAACATGCCGTCGCTAGCAAGCAGGATGGTCTCGCCGTCGCCTACCGGCCACGGCTCTGTGTTGTGATCAATCTCGCTGAGGTCGTGAATGCCGATGAAGCTAGTGAGCGACTCACGGTCGGGATGGTGCGCGGCCTCGGAACGGGAGATCTGGCCGCGCTCGGCCGCCTGATCCAGCACATTCGCGAATACGTGGGGACGGTTAACCATGTGAAGCTCGCCACTGCGGATGTGATAGATGGCGCTGTCTCCGACCGAAATGAAATACAGGTACCCAGCGTGGAGTACGGTTGCCACTAGGGTGGTGCCGACGCCATCCTTCAACCCCAAATTGAGCGCCGCTTCGATTACTTGCTCATTCGCCTCGCGGGCGCTGCGTTCGAGCGCGTCGGGGATCGTCTCGGCTATAGTCTTGCGGGCGTAGGCGTCGAGGATAGCGCGCACGGCGGTTTGGCTGGCGATATCGCCGTGTTCCATGCCACCCATGCCATCGCACAGCACGGCCAGGAAGCCTCCGTGAGACAGGAAGGCGAAGTCGTCCGGATCCGCCAGACCTAAAGAATCCTGCTGGTAGTGACGGGCTCCGATGTGTTGCGCGTGGGCCGGCAGATAGCGCATCGGAAACGGTCTATTATAGCGTGTTTATCACTCGGCACAAACAGCATTTTGAGCAATTTTGCGGCCTCGACTTCGTCCACCCGGTGTTAGGATGGGACTAGTTATGGGTTCGCTTTCACCGAGGCTTCAAGTCCGAGTTTCGCAAAAGCAGATCCTCACTCCCGGGCTGGTGCAGATGGTCAGCCTGCTGCAGCTGAACCGCCTGGAGTTGAAGGATATGATTTCGGCGGAAGTGGCGCAAAATCCGGTTCTCGAGGAGGCTACCGAGGGCGGTGAGGAACTGACCCCCGAGGAATTGCAGCCGCTGCTCGAAGCTGAGGGCGAGCGTTCGGGGGACCCAGCCGATCAATCCATTCTGGAAGTAACCGCTGGACCGCCGGAATTCGAGGGCGGCGATGCCGACTTCGAACCCATGACCAGGATCGTCAACTCGCTGGACGGGGCTGCTCCGGCTGCGGGACTCGAGGATCCGGGCGCTGAACTGCCGCTTCCTGGAGCCGTGGAAAATACCGAAACAAAGGCGGCGGATCCCTTTGACGAAATTGATTTCGGTTCCTACTTCGATGACTACCTCGATCCCGGTTATAAGAGTCCGGCTTCCGAAATTTCCGAGAAACCATCCTTTGAGACGTTCCTGTCTTCGCCGGTCACTCTCACCGATCACCTGCACTCGCAGTTAGCGCTGATCGCGCTCGCTGAGAATGTCCGTGACGCTGCCGAGGGAATTATCGGGAATCTGGACGAAAACGGCTACCTTACGTCCACGTCCGAAGAGATTGCAACCGCCGAAGGTCATGACGCGGCGGTGATGGCGGAAGCGCTGCGCGTGGTGCACACGCTGGACCCTGCGGGAGTGGGCGCAGCCGATCTCCGCGAGTGTCTGCTACTGCAAATTGAGAGCCGCAACGGTAAAGGCGGCGTAGCCTGGCAGATCCTTTCCGATCATTTAAAACTGGTCGAGACGAAACAGTTCAAGGAACTGGCAAAAGCTCTCCACCGTCCGCTGGAACATATCGAAATTGCCGTGGACGTCATCCGTCACCTCGACCCCCGTCCGGGTTTGCGCTACTCCGGTCCCGGCGCGCGGCAGGTAGAGCCGGATGTCTACATTTCCAAGGACGGCGAAGACTACCTGATCCAGATTAACGACGAAGACGTGCCGCAACTGCGTCTGAACCCGCAATACCGGCGCATGCTGGACCGTAACCAGGAGCCGGATAAGGAAGTCCGCAATTATGTGAAAGAGCGTTACGCGAGCGCTATCCAGCTGATGAAGAACATTGAGCAGCGCAAGCAAACGATTCTGAAAGTTTGCCAGTCCATCGTACGGCGTCAGATGGATTTCCTGGAAGCGGGTATCGATTACCTGAAGCCCATGATGATCAAGGAAATCGCCGAGGAAATTGGCGTGCATCCTTCCACGGTGAGCCGTGCGGTATCGAGCAAGTACGCGCACACTCCCCAGGGTGTTTACGAACTACGCTACTTCTTCTCGGAAGCGGTTCAGGGACCATCGGGTGGCGGCACGCCACTGCTGATCTTGAAACGCAGAGTGAAGAAGATGATCGAAGAGGAGGATACGGCCCATCCACTCACCGACGAACACATCACCGAGCGTTTGCAAGCCGAGGGCATACAAGTGACGCGCCGCACGGTCGCCAAGTATCGCGAGGATATGCGCATCCCCTCCACGCATCAAAGACGCGTCCGCAAATAAAACGGAGAAGCTCCTACATGAAGGTCAGCTATACGGGGATCAAGAACGATCTTCCCGCTAAAATTCAGCAAAAATTGGATGCCAGATTCGCGAAGTTAGCGAAGTTAGTGGATGGGCGTGGAGAAAAACAGGCCCACGTGGTGGTGACCAGCGAACGTCACCTTCATAAAGCCGAAATTACGCTACGTGTTCACAATCACCAGTTGGTGGGGATCGGTTCCGATAGCGACGTGTTCACCGCGATGAGCGCGGCGCTCGACCGGATTGAGAAGCAGGCGGTCAAGCAAGGCGCGAAGTGGCGCGAAACTACGCGGCGGTCGGAGCCCATGAAGGTTGTGAGCGCGAAGCAAGCGCCGGTGTTTGTTCCGACCAAAGCAGCGGCAGGCAAGCGTGGCGTAGCCCCAACGGCTGGTTCGGACGCGCGCATTTTCCGCCCCAATGGTCACGAGCGCCGCAAGCCCATCACGCTGGAAGAAGCGTTACTGGAGATGGAAGATGGGCGCGACTATGTGGCGTATCGCGACGCCGACAAACAAGTGGTCTGCATGCTGATCCGGCGGCGTGACGGCCATTATGATTTAATCGAAACTTAGGAGCGTTGCCAAGTGTCCCCGGGCGGGCGAACGCGTGCCGGCCAGACGGCGTGCGGCGGGAACCAATGATAGAGGCGGCAGGCACGGCCAAAACCGAGCTGGTGATCATCACCGGGCTAAGCGGCTCGGGTAAAGGAACCGTGCTCAAGGCGCTAGAAGACCTGGGCTACTATTCGGTTGACAATCTTCCTATCGAACTGATCCCGAAGTTCGCGCAACTCACCAAGGATGCGCCCACCATCCGCAGAGCCGCGCTGGTGGTGGACATCCGCGAAGGCGCGGCCTTAGAGCGTTTCCCGGCGCTTTACAAACGCATTCGTAAACTGGTTCCCACGCGCCTGATTTTTCTGGAGTCCGACGAATCCTCGCTCATCCGCCGCTTCAGCGAAACTAGACGGCCGCATCCGCTGGGCACCAAACAGAGTGTCCGTGCCAGTATCCGGCGGGAACGTGAGCGAATGGCGCCCATACGCAAACTGGCTGACCCCATCATCAATACCACTAAGTTCAATGTTCACGAACTGCGGGAGACCATTCACCGCACGTTCGGGGAACAAAAGGGATCGCCTGAAATTCTGGTGCAAGTAACGAGTTTCGGCTACCGCCATGGAGTCCCGGCCGATAGCGATCTGGTGTTCGACGTACGGTTCCTGCCCAACCCTAACTACATCCCCGCATTCAAGGACTACAGCGGTAAGCACCCCAGCGTGGCGCGCTATATCCGGTCCTTTCCGCAGACTACCGAATTCATCGAGCGAATCTCAGAGCTGCTGATCTATTTGCTGCCGCACTATATCGCCGAAGGCAAGAGCTATCTTACGATCTCGTTTGGCTGCACGGGCGGCCATCACCGCAGCGTTTTGATCGCCAGTGAAATCCGCAAACGCCTGGGCGCAGCCGGCTTCCGCGTCAAAGAGACGCATCGCGACGTCAAGAGATAAGGTGAGGCGCAAGCCGGGCCGAAATCATGCCGTCTGTTAGACTCGTCAAGGAATGTCCATAATCCTTCACGGCATGGCCGTGCAGAACGAAATTCTGGCGCGGC
Source organism: uncultured Bordetella sp. (assembly GCA_964504905.1). GTDB lineage: Bacteria > Acidobacteriota > Terriglobia > Bryobacterales > Bryobacteraceae > Palsa-187. The sequence continues at coordinate 8,240 of CAZDGT010000081.1, forward strand.
TAAAGCCGCGGATTCAGAAATTGAGCCGGCCTCCGGGTCTGGCCGTGGTGCTCGCCGGGCACGATCCTGCATCCGAGATCTATGTGCGTAACAAGATCAAAGCCTGTGCGGAACTGGGGATTTTTAGCGAGAAAATCACTCCCCCGGAGACGGCCGCCACAGAGGAACTCGTAGCGCTTGTGCAAGAACTGAACGGACGGTCGGACATCGACGGGATTCTGGTGCAAATGCCTTTGCCGAAGCACGTTGACTCGCGGCGGGTGCTGGAAACAGTGGCTGCGGATAAAGACGCCGACGGATTCCATCCCCTTAACGTAGGCTACCTAGTGGCAGGGCGGCCTGCGCCGCGTTCGTGCACGCCAGCGGGCATTGTAGAACTTCTGAAGCACTACCAAATCCCCATCGCGGGAAAGCATGCTGTAGTGCTGGGGCGCAGTGACATCGTTGGCAAGCCGATGGCGCTGATGCTGCTGCACCAGAACGCCACAGTGACCATTTGTCATTCCCGAACCCAGAACCTTCCGGAGATTTGCCGGCAAGCGGACATTCTGGTGGCGGCGATCGGGCGCACGGCCTTCGTCACCGCCGATTTCATCAAGCCTGGCGCCACTGTCGTGGACGTGGGTATCAATCGCGTGACTGATCTGGCGGAAGCCGTTCGCCTGGGGCGATCCGAAGAATTTTCCCAAAAGGGACGGACCGTGGTGGGCGACGTGCATCCGCTCGATATGGCGCGGGCAGCAGGAGCGTACACACCGGTGCCGGGAGGCGTGGGTCCGCTGACCATCGCCATGCTGATGAATAATACGGTGGAACTGGCCGAACGGCATTTATGCTCCGCGTAGGGCTCACCGGCGGTCTGGCGAGCGGCAAGAGTTTCGTGGGCCGCACGCTCGCCGAGCTGGGTTGCCTGCTGATCCAGGCGGATGAGCTGGGGCACCAGGTCCTGGAGCCGGGTGGGGAAGCCTACGAGGGCGTCGTTCGCGAATTCGGCCCTCGCATTCTTGATGCGGATGGCAAAATTGACCGGCGGAAGCTGGGTGAACTCGTTTTCCACGATAGCGGACGGTTGGCCAAGCTGAACGCACTAGTGCATCCGCCGGTATGGTCGCGCGAGCGCAAGCTGATAGACGACTTCGCGGCAGCGCATCCCCATGGCATAGCCATCGTGGAAGCTGCGATACTAGTGGAAACAGGCAGCTATCGGGATTATGCGAAGCTGATCGTAGCCGTTTGCAGCGAAGCGCAGCAAATTGAGCGTGCCATGTCGCGGGACGGCTTGACTCGCGAGCAAGTGCTGGACCGGTTAAGCCGGCAGATGCCGCTGGCGGAGAAGATCAAGTATGCCGACTACGTTATCGACACGTCGGGCGCGAAGGAAGCCACTCTGGCGCAAACCCGCGCCGTATATCAAGCTTTGGTAGCATTGAACCCTTGAGATTCAATATCTTATGAGATTCCGGACTATATTCATCGCCTTGGCGCTGGTGGGCGCGTTTGTTTATTTTACGATGGCTCCGAATTCCCCGCTGCGGCATTTCGATGGTCCGCTGTGGAGCGGGCCGACAGTAGCACGCTCGGCCGGCTTGGGCGGGGACGAAGTCAATAATATCGAGATCTACAAGGAAGCCAAGGACAGCGTCGCCTACATCACTAGCACGGTCTATCAACAGAGTTTCTTCTTTGAGATGGTGCCGACGCGCGCGCTAGGTTCGGGCTTCCTGATCAGCGCTGACGGGCGTATTCTCACCAACAATCACGTGATTAGCGGCAGTTCGAAAATCGAAGTCCGGTTTTCGGATGGCAGCCGCTACACCGCGAAGGTGCTGGTGGCAGATCGCGCCGACGACTTGGCGATGATTCAGATTGACCCGAAGAAAAAGCTGCCGTTCCTGAAATTGGGCGACTCCGATGCACTGCAAGTGGGACAAAAGGTGCTGGCAATCGGGAATCCCTTTGGGTTTTCTGGCACGCTGACCACCGGCGTTGTGAGTTCTCTGGGGCGGGAAATTCGTAACGAAAACAGCACTCTTGAAGGTCTGGTACAGACCGATGCAGCCATCAACGAAGGCAATAGCGGCGGGCCCTTACTCGATTCGCAGGGCAACGTAGTCGGCATCAATACGGCAATTCTCGCGCCTAGCGGCGGAAATATCGGCATTGGGTTCGCGATGCCCATCAACCGAGCGAAGGCGATGCTCGAGGATTTCCGAGTGGGCAAAAGTTTCGGACGCCCGCGCTTCGGTGCGTCCACTGTCTACATCGCCGGGGACCTGGCCACAGAATTGAAGCTGCCTGCAAGCGGCGGTCTGTTGATTCAGGAAGTGGGACGTGGATCGGCAGCCGAGGCGGCGGGTTTGAAGGGCTACCGCGACGTGGTGCTGGTAGGCAATGAGAGGTTGGGGATCGGCGGCGATCTCATTACAGCGATTGACGGCAAGCCGGTCACCGAGTCCGACGCTCTGGCGCGCGCCATTGCACGCAAGCGCCCGGGAGACACTATCACCGTGCAAGTTTTCCGCGCCGGCAAGTCCTTGAATGTCGCGGTAAAACTGGGCGAAGTACCGGAGCAACGGTTCTAATCTTTGAGCGGGAGCGAAACGGGCGTGGCTGAAAAAATAACGCCGACAGCAGTTGCGGAGCCCGCCGGGAGCGACTCCTGCGCCTTTGCTACAGGTGCACCCCGCAAAGCGCTAGCGGGGTTCTTCGTGTCCGGAGTTCTGCTAGCATTCCTCGGCGCCATCCTGCCTTCTTGGGGGCATCACATCCAGTCGGATTACTGGATGATCGGGCTATACTTCGTGGCTTTGATCCTTGGTGTGCTGGCGTCGGTCCGCATCGCGCCGCAGCTTCTAGAAAAGCGAGGTCTGGCTTGTACGCTGGCAAGTGCCTGCGCGCTGGCGTCCCTGGCGCTGTTGTATCTCGCGTTCTTTTCTCCTCCCTACGTCCCGTGGTGGCGGTTACCGGGTATTTTCTTCTTAGGGATTGCGGCGGGATTGCTGCACACCGCCATTTTTCACGCGATCTCACCGATGTACCGGCAGGATCCTGCGGTCACTGTCAATCTTGGCGGCATCTTATTTGGCCTAGGCTGTTGCAGCGTGGCCTTCCTGATTTCACGAGCCTTTTATTTTTACACTGCGGCGGCGATCCAAATCTGGATAGCGCTGATTCCCGCTTTCTTCGCGATCATGTACGCACGGACGAAGTTTGCTCCGCACGCCCCTTCCGCGGATCCCCCGGCCCGCAAGATCCTGGCTGAAATCAAGAGCCCCGGTGCGGTGCTGTTCAGCCTGGTCTTATTTTTTCAGTTCGGCAACGAATGGGCGATTGCGGGCTGGTTGCCTTTGTTCTTGAGCCAGCGGTTAGGGATGAGCCCAGCGGACTCTGTGCTTATCCTGGCATTGTACTGGCTGGCTTTGCTGGTGGGGCGTGTGGTAGCGCAATGGATTCTGCCGTTGGTGCGGCATACGCGGCTGCTGGCGGTGAGCGTCCTGACGGCCATGTTCGCTTGCATGATATTGCTGGCGACCGACAACGGGTTCGGCGCCGTGAGCGGAGTGCTGCTGCTGGGGTGTGCTTTCGCCCCGATTTATCCCCTAGTGGTGGAAAAGATCGGACACCGGTTTCCGTATTACCATCCCGGCTTCTACAACGGAATTTTCTCATTTGCCATGGTGGGCGGACTGCTCGCTCCGTGCACGTTGGGCTATTTCGCGTGGCTACTCGACGTACGCGCTGTTATGGGGCTGCCGCTGGTGGGGTCGATTATCGTCTTCCTGCTATTGGGCGCGATCTGGCTGGAGGCGCGGCTAACCGCCCTGCTGCATCCCAGCGCATGATGCGGATGTGCATCATCGCGGCCGCGTGGTGCTCCGCATGCTTCGCCGCGGATATCGGCCAGCGCCTGGAAGCACTGGCAGGTGAAGATCCGCGGCTAGGATCAGCGGGCATCCATGTGGTGGAGGCGTCGACCGGCAAGACCCTATACCAGAAGGATCAGGATCGCCTGTTTTCGCCGGCGTCAAATCTGAAAATACTCACTTCCGCTCTGGCGCTGGAGCGGCTGCGGCCGGACTACCGTTTCATCACGCGAGTAGTGCGCGAAGCGTCGGGTGACGTAGTGTTGGTGGGATCGGGCGACCCGTCGCTATCGGGCCGGGCCTATCCTTACCAGAAGGACCAGCTTACGGGCGCGCCGCTGCAGGCGATCGAGCAACTGGCGGATGCGATCGCGGCACATGGGATTTTGCAGATAGACGGTGATGTCGTTGGGGACGACCGGCTTTATCCCTGGGACCCGTATCCGCTGGGCTGGACGCTGGACGATACGCGCCGCGGTTACGGTGCGCCGGTCAGTGCCCTGGCGGTAGGCGACAATGCCGTTACAGTGGCGATCACCGCGGGCAGCAAGATCGGTGAGGCTGCACCGCTATCACTGTCACCGGCGTTTGAATATCTGACCATGGAAAATCATGTGAGGACGACCGGCCGCGGCAGTAGGTTTGCGGTGCGTGCACGTCGCGTCCCGGGCACGCGACAGTGGGCTCTAACGGGAACAATCCCGCTGGGTCACGCGGAAGCGACCCAGATATTGCCAGTGGACGATCCAGCACTCTTTGCTGCTTCGGCCTTGTACGAGGCGTTGACACAGCGCGGCATCGCGATTCGCGGGCGTGCGGTGGCGCGGCATCGCGCCATGGGGGAGCCGCCGGTTCCCGTCGACGGCGAAGAATTGGCATCGCGCGCCTCGCCGCCACTCGCCGAGATATTGCAGCTGATGGACAAGTTAAGCAACAATCTCCACGCCGAGCTGATCCTGCGCGAAGTGGGCCGCGTTACCCGTGGGGAAGGCAGCACAGAGGCTGGGCTGACGGAAATGAACGCCTACCTCAAGGCAGCCGGTGCGCAGCCGGGCGATTGGCGTTTGGAGGACGGCTCGGGGCTCGCGCGCAATACTTTGGTGACGCCGCGCTTGCTCACCCACATTCTGGCGCGTGAGGCACAGTCTCCCGATCATGACGTTTGGATTAAGTTGCTGCCTGCCGGCGGCGAAGATGGAACGCTGAGCCACCGCCTATGTTGTATGTCCGGAGGCCGCGGCGTGCATGCGAAGACCGGCACGCTAAGCCGCACGCAGGCACTCTCCGGTTACGCAGACAGCGAAACCCATGGGCAGTTGGCGTTCTCCATTCTGGTGAATGACTTTGCGGCCCCGCCCGGCGAAGTGCGCCGCTGGATTGATAAAATAGCAACAGCCCTGTTGGAGTAGGTCGGGCGAGAGTAAATCATGCCTATCTTTGAATATCAGTGCGACGACTGCGGAAACAAATTTGAGAAACTAGTGCGGCGAAGCGCCGAAGCGGACGGGGCCGAGTGTCCGTCCTGCGGACGCGATCATGTGACCACACAGGTTTCCACTTTTGCCGCGCGCGCGAATGGGATGAGCAGGGATGCCGCTCCGGCGTGCCCGTCCGGTATGTGTGCCACGCCGGGGATGTGCGGCCGGAACTAGGAACCTAAGTCTTCAGCGCTCGCTCGACTGCTTGTGCCAGCAGGTTAGGCGGGAACGGTTTCTGCAAAAACTCAACACCTTCAAGGGTCGGTTCGTAGGGATATCCGCTGGCGATAATCGCACGGAGATGGGGAACTCTCTCGCGTGATTTCGTTACCAGGTCATCACCGCTCATGGAGGGCAGAGTCAAATCGGTGACGAGGAGCGCGTAGCGTTCCGGATGTGCGTCCAGCAGGGCCAGTGCGGCCTCCGGGTGCACGCAGGAATCCACTCGATAGCCCAGCCGTTCCAGATATTTCTTCAGCAGGTCCGCCAAAGCCGGCTCGTCGTCCACCAGCAATAAGCAGGGGGAATTCATGTTATTCGCGGGGCTCTCGCTCACCACAGAGCCAGAGGCAAAGTTCCTGGGCTGAAGAACAGGCCTAGCGTGGCGCGAGAACTACTGCGGCGATAGTTGGCAGAGTCGATTTGCTGATCCCGGAAATCATAGTTCGCCGATAGATGAATGGCATGGCCCAAATTGTAAGTGAAACCGGCTCCCGCCGAAAACTGTCCATAGTTGCCCAGATTCTGGCCAATGGCCGCCACTTTGTAAAAGCCTCCATTCAGGCCTGCGTTGAGTCTGCGGACGCCGGTATAGCTGATTGACACGGTTGCATTCTCCATGCGGGCTGTAGTGTACACCCCGTTTCCTGAGTTCACCCCGCGATAGTAGTTAAAGGCGAGAGCGGCGCTCCGAAAGCGCCGTTTAAGCACTGCCGACCCGCTGGGATAGTAGGTCCGAAATGAGGTGGCGACGGGCACGATCGAACCGCCGAACAGAGCCACAAGATTTGGATCGGTGAGAGCCACGCTAAAGACACTGTCAACGTGCGTACCTGTTGCTCCAGCCTCTATGGAAATAGTCCAAAAGCGCCCGAGCGCGCTCGCGAAGAATGCATGGAGCGTGTTCGAGTCCGAACGCGTTTGGTAAGTAGGGAACTCAAAATGCGAGTAGGCATAAGTCACGCCCAGGCTCGCAGCCTTGGACATCCGGCGGACCATGCTTCCGGTGAAATCATAGCCCCATGAGTTGGACAAACCTAGCGACTTGCGGTCCTGCAAAAAAGCGGTTCCGCCGGCGGTGTAAGACATGCGCGCGGATTGCGTGTAGGTCGCGTAGGCAGACGATTGAAGATAGTTCGTCCGCGAATCGAATAGAAGCGTTGTGGGGTTGAAGGCGGAAGCGGGATCGCTGGAGGCGGCGCTTGCGAGCCGGCTGGTTCCCAGGGAAATAGTACCTACGGACTCGCGCAAATCGAAGGCCAGCCGCCGGGAAACTTGATGCGTGAAGCCCAGAGTTAAGGCCTGATCGCTTCCCCTATACGTGTCCACATTCAAATATCTTCGATAGGTGCCGCGATAGTCCAATCCGAGTTGCGAACGCTTCCAGCTATGAACTCCATAGGCGCCACCAGCCAGTTCGATTCCGTAAAGATTGTGGATGCGGAGCAGATTTCCCTGGGCGTCTCTCGCGAAGGGGGCGAGATTGGTATCCATGATGCCGGAAACGCCTGCATAGAAGCGCAAATTGAGCTGTTCGCCGCTGCGGGAGCCAACATCACCCACGCCACGGCTCAGTATCCCAGGCCCCTGGTAATTGCTTAGATTGGTGTCTTGCGCCATCAGGAGGGAAGCCGCTAAAAAAAAAGCGGCCGCCAACACCGGCCTCAGGAAACTATTCCCCAGGCCTAGCGTCAAATTTCTATGCAAGGATAGATTCCCCCATCCGATAGACTGAAATGGACAGCAACTCTTCGAGTCTGACGCTTGGCGCTCGCCCCTGTCAAGCGCGCATAAAACGGGAGGGCATGAAAATGTTTTGGCGTATGTGGCTGGCTGCAAGTCTCCTCCCGGCGGTTCTTGCCGCCGATCTCCCCATCACCCAAGTCACGCTCTATAAGCACGGCGTAGCGCACTTGGAAAGGTCCGGTGAGCTCAAGGCCGGTGAGACTGCCCGCCTGGATTTCAAGCCGGACGACATGAACGATGTGCTGAAGTCGCTCACAGTAACCGACCGCAATGGCGGCAAGGTGAACGGAGTGCGCTACGACTCTAGCGATCCGCTGGAGAAGCGGCTGGCGGATTTTCCGTTCCAGTTAGGCGCGGGCGCCTCGCTGGCGGCTTTCCTCGACCAGATGAAGGGCGCGCGCATTGAACTGAAACGGGGTGCGGGCGATGCGGCGGGCATCATCATCAGTGCTCGTGTGGTGCAGGAATCGGATAAATCGCAGCGCGAAGTGCTGGTGCTGCTGATGGACTCGGGCGACATCCGCAGCTTCGATCTGGGAGCGGCCAGCGCCGTAAAGCTGAGCGATCCCAAACTGCAAAGCCAGCTTGCGGCGTATCTGACGGTGCTGAATCAATCGCACGCGCGGGACCGCCGCAGTGTGTACATTGATGCCATGGGCTCGGGAACGCGCCAGTTGATGGCTAGCTACATGACTCCGGCGGCGGTGTGGAAATCGAGCTACCGCCTGATGTTCGGCGCAGCCGGTGAGCCGACCCTCGAAGGGTGGGCGATTATCGACAATACCTCGGGTGACGATTGGAACGGCGTGCGGCTAGCCGTGGTATCGGGCAAGCCGGTGTCGTTCATTTCGAAACTGTACGAGCCGCGGTATATCCAGCGCCAGGTCGCGGAGCTGGCGGAGAATCAGGCTGTGGCGCCCGTGGTGTATCAGGGAGCGATGGAAGAGATGGCCAAGGATAAAGCGGCCCCAGCGCCGATGGTGGCGCTGAGGGGGCCGGTGGGAGGCGGACTTCCTCTGAATAGCAGGAATTTTGACCAGCTCGTTGCCGTGGCCCCCTCTTCGTTTGCTGCAACTGCCGATGCGCGCCAGGCCGGCGAACTGTTTGAGTACAGTTTCTCCGCGCCCGTTACCGTAAAGCAGGGTGAATCGGCAATGCTGCCGTTCCTGCAACAAAAGATCGGAGCGCGCAAGCTGCTGGTGTATTCGGAAAACTACGGCGTCAATCCGCGCGATGCAGCGGAGCTAACCAACAACACGGGCAAGACGTTGGATGGCGGTCCGATCACGGTTTACGATACCGGATCCTATGCGGGCGAGGCGCTGGTGGAGACGTTGCCCATGGGCGACAAGCGCTTGATCAGTTACGGCGTAGATTTGGGGACTCGCGTCACGACGGCATTCGATTCCTCGCAAGCGGTTGTCCGCGAGATTCATTTCAAACGGGGCGTGCTGACGACACGCTCGGCCATGCAGGAGACCAAGACTTACACCATCAAGAACGTGGATGCCAAGGCCAAGACGCTGGTGATCGAACACGGCCAGCGTCCTGGCTACACTCTGATGGAGCGCAAGGCGAGCGAAACGACTCCCAGCGCGTATCGCTTCGAAGTGAAGCTGGCAGCGTCGGGTACCGAAGTGTTTCCCGTGCGCGAGGAACGCCTCTATGATCAATCCGTCTCCGTGACGAATTTAACGCCGGATGTTCTCGCGGCCTACGTGCAGAATAAGTCACTGAGTGAAGCCGCACGGCGCCAACTCGACCAGATCGCGCAGAAGAAAGGTGAGATTGCCGCCAACGACGCTGCGATCCGGCAGGCCGAAGCAGATGTCACAAGCCTTACGCAGGATCAGAACCGTCTGCGCAGCAACATTGAAAGTCTTAACCGCGTGAGTGGCCAGCAGGACCAAGTGCAGCAGTACGCACGCCAATTGGCCGCGGCGGAAACGCGTCTCGCAGCGCTGCGCGACACGCAAAGCGATCTTCGCAAGAAGAAAGCCGTGCTTGAAGCTGAGCTTAATTCGCTGTCGGAGCGGATTGAGTTTTAGCCGGAAGTTGGATTCCCTCGCCGTATTGCGCGATGTTCGGGATGGTGACGGGCATGTGACCGGTGATGGCGATTTCACCCACCAGCGCCTTGGCGACCGAAGTTTCGGAGGGTGTCGCTGTGCTGAACGTAGCCAGATAGCCTGCAACTCTGGGGAATCCAGCGAGTAGGTACGGATTGCCGAAAGAGACCAGCGTAACCGGGATGGGCCCTTGTGAAAGCTTCTCCAGATAAGCGGGCAGCTCACCTGCCAGTACCGGAGCTGTTGTGAATGCCGCGAACACCACCGCGGAGCACGTCGAAGCATCGCCCAGCACCGCGTCGAGGGCCGCACCGGGCATCGAATTGTCGATGAACACAATGCGGGCTTGCGGCGCGCGTTTGCGGAATTCTTCAGCGAGACGCTGGCCGAAGTAGGACATGCGGAGTCCTGCGGATACCACCAGGCACGCTTGATTCGGCACCGCCAGTGGCAATACGCTGCCTTCATTCCGCACCAGGGTTAGCGCGTGGTCCGCCACGCTTTGTGAACGCTCGATCTCATCGTCTAAATCGAGCGCGTCGCTCACGGCATCCAGATCCACCAGCTTCTTTTTGTTCAGCCCGACGCGAATCTTGGCCCCCAGAACACGCAGCGCGCTTTGGTCGATGCGCTGGCGAGAGATACGGCCTTTCGCCACCGCCGCCATTACCGCGCGTATCGCACCTTCAGGATCGGGCGGCATCAGCAGCACATCGGCTCCGGCTTCAATGGCGCGCACGGAAGCTTCGCCGGTGGGGAACTGCTTGGTGAGCCCCGCCATGTCCATGGCATCGGTAACTACTAGGCCTTTGAATCCCAAATCCTCGCGCAGCAGGCCGGTCAGGACGCGGGCGGAGACAGTGGCGGGAATGTTTTCCGGCTCAATAGCGGGTACGGTGAGGTGCGCCGTCATGATGGAATCGACCTGGTGCTCGATCGCGGCCCGGAAGGGCTTCAACTCCACTTCACTCATGCGATCGCGGCTGGCGTCGACGCGCGGCAGATCCAGATGGCTGTCGACGCTGGTATCGCCATGTCCCGGAAAGTGTTTGGCTGAGACCAGGACCATATTCTTCGGATCGGAATGTGCACCGTCGATGTAGGCGGCTACGTGCTGCGCCACGTCCGCTGGATTTTCGCCATAGGAGCGAATGTTGATGACAGGATTCAGCGGATTGTTGTTAACGTCGGCGACAGGTGCGAAGACCCATTGGACACCGAGCGCACGCGCTTCCCGAGCCGTCGCGAGGCCTTGGTGCCGCGAGGCCTCGACATCACGCGCCGCGGCGTAGGCCATGTTAAAGGGGTAGCGGATGGTATCGCTGACGCGCATAGAGGCGCCGCGCTCGAAGTCCCCTCCGATCAGTAAAGGGGTCTTCGACAGCTTCTGCATCTGATTGAAGAACAGCGCCATGGCATGCGGCTCAGCATTGCGAACCAAACCGTATTGCACGCGGTTGTTCATGATGAGGCCCCCGATATGGAGATCCTTCACCCAGTGGCGGAATTTAGTGTAGTCCTTCGAATGGGCGCCGGGAACGTCACCGTAGCAGACGCCGATGATCATTTGCGCGATGCGGTCATGCAGATTGAGCGACCGTAACATGGATTGTGTGGCGCGCTGCTCGGCGGTGAGCTTTGGCGCAGGCTTAGCGACGGACTTGGGCGCGCCCTGTGCCAAAAGGCCGAATACCGCGAAGGTGACGATGGTTCGCATCGCCCTTAGGATATCTCAGCGCGGCGGCAGAGACGCGGCTACGATTTGAGCGATGTCCAAAAGTTTGGGAGACGCCCCTGTGCCAGCGGCCAGCGCGTCGCGGAACATAGTGTTGCAGAAGGGGCAAGCGGTGCCGACAACATTCGCGCCAGTAGCGGCAAGTTCCTGCGCGCGATTGTGGCTCACGCGCTCGCCGGATTCTTCACCGAGGAAAGCGAGTCCACCACCGGCCCCGCAACAAAAGCTGCGCTCGCGGGAACGCGGCGGATCCACCACCTCCCCGGAGCGCGCCAATACTTCGCGCGGTTCGTCATAAGTGCCGCGATAGCGCCCCAGGTAGCAGGGGTCGTGATACACGATTTTGTCGTCGGTGGCGTTCTTGGGCAACCGGTCCTGGTAACGCGCCATGAACTCGCTGTGATGCTCGATTTCTGGGGCGAGCCCGAACTCTTTCCAATCGGTGGAGATGGTACGCACGCAGTGCGGGCAGATGGAGACGATCTTGGTCACCTTAGCCTGCTTTAGCGCTTCCAGGTTCTGCTCGGCAAGCTGTTGGAACACCAAGTCGTTGCCAAGTCGGCGGGCCGGATCTCCCGTGCATTTTTCCTTCTTGAGCACGCCGAAAGTGGTACCCAGGTGCTCCATGATTCGTGCAAAGGACGCGACGATCTCGCGGCCTTGCGGATCATACGCCCCCATGCAGCCCAGCCACAAGCAGTATTCCTGAGTGCCATCGAAGATAGGGAATTGCTCCTTTTGAATGAACTTGTCGCGTTCGGCGGCGTTGAATCCAAGCGCGTTGCCGTTGCGCTCCAGCGCCAGAAACAGTTTGGTTCCGTACTCGTTCTCCCATTTGCCGGTGTTCACCGCACCGCGGCGCAGGCCGATGATGATGGGAAGGTGCTCGATGCCGACGGGGCACTGGAACTCGCATGCTCCGCACGTCGTGCACTGAAAGGCCGCTTCCTGGGAGAGATGCTTTCCGAGTAACGGTTCTTCGGAACCGGCGCCGCATTGGTTCAGGTAGTCGCGAGTGCCAAGAGCAATTTTCTTAGGGTCGAGGACCTTGCCGGTGTTCGCTGCGGGACAATGCTGTGTGCAGCGGCCGCATTCGACGCAGGAGTAGGCCTGTAGCGCGACGATGCGTGTCAGATCTTTGCCGGTATCGAGTCCAAAGTCTTCGTCGCCTGCGAGCGGCGGGATGTGTGAGAACTCCCCTCGCGACAGGAACACCGTCGCCGGGCTGAGCACCAAATGGAGGTGTTTAGTGTGCGGGATCAGCGGCAGAAACACCAATAATGCGAGTGTGTGCGTCCACCAAAGTGCCTTGGTATCGCCAGCCCAGAAAGTCGCAAGATAGGTAACCATCAGCACGAAGATCAGGAATGCGATGATTCCGGATTCCACGGACACCTTGGCTCCTAGCCAGCGCGGACGAATCGCGAAGCGCCTCACGAAAAGTCCGAAAATCGAGACCGCTACCGCGATGGCAAACACTGCTGTGAAATAAAAATAGAATTTGCCGAACCAGCTTTCGCGCGAGAGGAAAGGCCACCCGACTCCGGCAGCAAAATGGTTCAGCGTGATCAGCGCGAAGGCGCAAAATCCCCAGAACACAAAAGCGTGGGCGAGGCCGGGGAGGGGGCGCTCGCGAATCACTTTACTTTGCAACAAAACTTCCGAGGTGAAATCCCACACGCGCTTGCCGAGCGAACCGAGCTGGAAATCGGCGTCCGGCTTGGCCTGCAGGATTTTACGCACGACTTTGCCGAAGCGCAATCCGAAAACGCAGGCTGACGCGGCGAGCAACGCTAGAAATAGTGTGATTTCCAGAGGCGAGAGGGCCGGCACCTCCTCAAAAGTAGCATGCGCCTTCCCGCAGACGTTAAGATGTTAAATAATGGAACATTTGGTTTCGGG
>CAZDGT010000082.1:0-1627 GCA_964504905.1 uncultured Bordetella sp.
CAAATCCAGGCGATCAGGACACTCCAGCCGCAGGCATGGGCATTGGGGAAGGATGCGGCGAAGTGATGGGTGCATCAAAAGCCACGGCATCGCCAGTGATGGCAATGCTGCAGCGCAATGTTGAGTTGATGGGAATCCGGAAATTGGACGGACTATCCGATCTTCATCATGACCTGTTCGACCTTGGCCATGTCCCTCTCAGCATACACCGCCTCGGTCACCAGGGCAGAGGAATGGCCTAGGGCGATCTGGGCTGCCTCCAGGCCAAACTCGCGCCGAATCTCCGTAGCCGCTGTGTGGCGAAGCTGGTGCGGTTGCCAGCGATGATTCCTAACCCACGCCTTCAGTTCGGCCCACTTCGCCTCGCCGAGGCGCGATTTCCATTCGATCCGCGTCTCCCATCGCGTTCGCGTCCTGCCGGTGGCGATCCGGTGACGGGCCAAATCCGGCGGTGGGGGAAAGGCGAGGTCGCACGCATATTGGATCGCCTGGCAATACGATCCACGCGTATACTGTTCGCCAGGGCTCCTTTTAGGCTGAGAGCGTCTGTTTGTACCAGGTCTGTTGCCGCATGAGTCTGGAGTCCTTCGGACCTCGCGCAATTCCCTGCGTCTTTCATCCTCCGCCTCGGCGGCTGAGAAGATGCAGGCATTGTCGCTTCTGAGTAAAAACGGCCGGAGAATAGCTTGTGCTTTGGGGCCGAAATAGATGATGCGCTTCTTGCCACGATGCGCGGTTTTGTGCATTTCAGGTAGGTATGTCCAGATTGTATCGGTTTGGTTGATGTCGTGCGGCCGTAATCCCAGCAGTTCGCCTCCGCGGGCACCAGTCAGCAATTGCAACTCAACCAGGACCGCAACCTGGCGGCTTAGAAATGGCCGGATGGCTTCGATCCTCGCTCGATCCACCGGCCGAATCGGTTCACTCTCGCGAGCGCTGGATCGGCCGCGCCGCAGACCTGTTACGGATAGCAATGCGTGATAAGTACTCGCCGACAGAAGCTCCTGACTGGTCGCCCAACGGAAAACATTGCGGACACGAATGGTCATGCCGTTGACGGTGGAGCGGCACCAGCCCGATGCAATCATTCGTCGTCGTACCGTCTGCAATGCCAGTGGCCCAAAATCAGAGGCCTTGCTTTGGCCATACAGGTCCTTCAATGGCTTGAGCGCTCGGCGGTATTTGGAGAGCTCGTGCGCCTCCCGCCCCTGGCCGTAATATTCTTCGGCCCAAACCCAGAAGTATGCGATCAACTCTTTGACCGTCAATTCCTCTGCCGGTGGTTTCGATTGTTGGCCGGCCGCCATCCATTGGGCGATGGTGCGGTGGTACTTCTCCAGCGTGGCAGGGTCATCGAAGCGTCCAAAATATGTGAACCGCCCATCCAAATGGATGAAGCCTTGGCCGCTGGCCTTGTGGTGGCGCAGTTTGGGTGGTTTGCGTTTTGATGTAGGTGCAACTGAAGCGTGAACAGGCATAGCGCCGTCTCCGAGATATGGAAGTGAGTAGATACGAGTAGTACTACTCGCTTCCGGCCATCGGTTACGGCCGCTCTGCCCAAGGGCAGGTCATCGCAACTAGCGAAGTCGGCGTGAGTTATGAAAAAGCGGGCGATGGGATTCGAACC
>CAZDGT010000083.1:0-8734 GCA_964504905.1 uncultured Bordetella sp.
TGGCCCTACGCGCGCAAGCATCTGCTGCGCTGGCTGCTGACCACGGCGGGAATCATTCTGGGCGTGGGAGTGTTCGTCGGCATGCACACAGCGAACCAGAGCGTGTCGGCGGCCTTCCGCGAAACCATTGACAGGGTCGCAGGAACCACGCAGCTTCAGGTCACGGCGGGGGAGCCTGGCTTTGAAGAGGAAGTGCTGGAGAAGGTCCAAAGTCTTCCGGAAGTACGCGCCGCCGCCCCTGTGATCGAAGCGACGGTTTCGACGGACAAGGGCAATCTCCTGATTCTCGGCGTGGACATGCTCGGCGACCGCAGCCTCCGCGCCTACGACCTGGAGGGTACCGATGAAGCCATCGACGACCCGCTGATATTTCTGGCGCAGGCGGATTCCCTCATCGTTACCAAGGCGTTCGCGGAAAAGAATGCGTTGACGCTCAACAGCAAGATGCCGATGCGCACGATGCAGGGCGACCTGGTATTCACTATCCGTGGAATCATGAAGCCCGGAGGTTTGGCAAGTGCATTCGGCGGCGACCTCGCCATCATGGATATCTACGCCGCCCAGAAGTTTTTCGGACGCGGGCGCAAGTTTGACCGCATCGATCTCGCGCTCCGAGACGACGTGACGCTGGCGCAAGGCTCCGTGAAATTGCGCGCTCTGCTGGGCCCTGGTTATGAAGTAGATCCGCCCAGTTCCCGCGGCGAACAATTCGAACAGACCTCCCGTATCTATTCGCTGGCTTCGAACATCACCAGCGTATTCGCATTGTTCATAGGGATGTTCATCATCTACAACACCTTTGCTATTGCCGTGACGCAGCGCCGTTCGGAAATCGGCATTCTGCGCGCCCTGGGAGCAACGCGCTCGCAGATCCGTACGTTGTTTCTGGTGGAAAGCATGATCGCTGGCACATTTGGATCTGCACTCGGCGTATTGTTCGGGATCGGCATGGCACGGGCCATTGCAGGCTATATCGGCGGAATTTTAACGGACGTATACGGCGTCGCCCAGCGCGCCGATGGCCTTGATCTCGATCCGCTGCTTCTGGGCGGGGCGTTGGTGTTGGGCATCGTGACCAGTTTGTTTGCTGCTGTGATTCCCGCGCGTGCCGCGGCGTCCGTCGATCCCGTGAAGGCATTGCAGAAGGGGCGGAATCAGGCATTGGGTGAAGGCGAAAGCCGGGCGCGGCGATGGGCGGCACTGGCGTGCGCTGCGGCTTCGGTGATCGCGCTTCTCTTTAGCCGCAACACCATCATCTTCTACGCCGGATTCGTGTTGAGTGGGATCACCGCCGTCCTGCTCGCGCCCAGCCTGACATTATGGCTGTCGCGCGTGCTCCGGCCGGTGCTGTCGTGGGTGCGCCCGGTGGAAGGAACGCTTGCCGCTGACAGCCTGATTCAAGGGCCGCGCCGGACATCGGGCACGGTGGCTGCACTGATGCTGTCGCTGGCCCTGGTGATCGCGCTTGGCGGACTGGCTCGGTCAAGTTACGATTCGCTCTCGGACTGGATGCGTATCGCCCTCAATCCCGATCTGTTCGTTACCACCGCGCAAAATCTCACGGCACGAAACTTCGTTTTCCCGGCGTCTCTGGGCGACGGCTTACGCGCGATCCCCGGCGTGGCGGAAGTGCAACTGGTACGCAGCGTCCGCGTTACAGTCAAGGGCGGACCCGTGATGCTCGTTGCATTGGATGTCGCTTCGGTGGAGCGCCGCGCGAAACTGCCTCCCGTAGAGGGCGATCCCACGGATATGTACCGGCGCACCGAACGGGGCGAGGCCGTACTCGCCTCGGAAAATTTCGTCCGTCTGCATGGCGGCCATCTGGGCGAGACTTTGGAGATCCCTGCACCCGGAGGTACCCTGCGCCTGCCCATCGCCGGGATCGTGCGCGATTTTTCGGATCAGCAAGGCAGCCTGCTGATCTCACGCGATGCTTACATCCGTGTCTGGCACGACGATTCGGTCAACGTCTTCCGCTTGTACCTGGGGCGCGGTGCCCAGGAGTCGGAAGTTCGGCAGCGCATTCTGGATGCATTCGGAAAGCAACAGCGTCTGTTTGTGCTCACCAACAAAGACGTCCGCGACTACGTGACGCGTCTCACCGACCAATGGTTCGGCCTCACCTATGTGCAGATCGCCGTGGCGGTATTAGTGGCTGTTTTGGGAATCGTAAATGCGCTTACAGTATCGATCACGGACCGCAGGCGCGAACTCGGCGTACTGCAAGCAGTAGGCGGATTGCGCCAGCAGATTCGTCACACGGTGTGGATGGAGGCCGCTGCCATCGGATTCATCGGCCTCGCTCTGGGATTGGTCTTGGGGGCCGTCGAACTCTACTACGCGATTGAGATTTCGCGACGCGACCTGGTCGGTATTGATATCGGCTACGCATATCCAGTCGCTACCGCGCTTGCATTGGCTCCGGTGATCCTGGGAGCCGCGTTTCTGGCTGCGCTGGGACCCGCGGAAAGTGCGGTTCGTGGATCGCTTGTGGAGGCATTGGAATATGAGTAGATTCCTGGCTATCTGGCTGCTAGCGTCGTCTTTCGTTGCGGCGCAAGAACCGCGCCAAATTATGGAGGAAGTCCAGCGCCGCCAGCGGTCCGAGTCGCAGCATTACGAGGGAACGCTGGAGGTGATCGGCAACGGCAATCGCATTGCGACCAAGCGCTGGGTGTTCGACCGGCTCGGTGCGTTTGGCAATAGCAAGGGCATGCTGCGCTTCACGGTGCCCCCGGAAGTGAAAGGCGTCGGCCTGCTGATTGTGAATCATACCGACCGTGCTAGCGATCAATGGATGTGGCGGCCAAATATCGGACGCGAGCAGCGGATCGCCCTGCAGGACCGCTCCACGCGCTTCTTCGGCACCGACTTCAGCTTTGAGGATCTAGAAGAGCGCGATGTCGCGCAATTCGACTACAAACTAATCGGTGAAGAAAAAGACGCCTGGAAGCTTCAATCCACGCCCCGCAAGTCTTCGCAATACACGTACGGATACTTGTGGGTGAGGAAGGATAACTACACCGTCGTCAAGGTGGAATCGTACAACAAGAAGGGCCTAGTTCGAGTTATCGACTATCGTGACTTCGAACTGGCGAAGAGCATCTGGACGGCGCGCACCATTGAGGTCGCGGATGTCACTCGCAAGAGCCGAACAACACTCAAATACGACAAGCTCGAATACAATCTGCCGATGAAGGACGGCGACTTCACGCTGGACGCGCTGCGGCGAGGACTATGACAGGGTTGCTTTTCCTGGCGCTTCTCGCGCAGAATGTCGCGCCGAATTTCGAACAGCGCGGCTTCATTGAAAATCGCGCTCTTTTCTATCCGCAGGAAGCGTCCAATGACAGTGCGCAGGTCGTCGATCAGGCGGCGGTCCGCTGGGAGGCGTCTTACAAACTTGCGCCTTGGCTAAAGCTGAACGGCGCAGTGGACGCCCGTGTCGATTCCCACCGGCAAGTGGATCGTGCGGCGCGATTGAACGTAGACGATCGCACCATTCAGCGCCCAGCTCTCTCTCTGCGCGAGTTCAACGCGATTATACACAAGGGCAAAGTGACGGCTGAAATTGGGCGGCAGATCGTTCGCTGGGGCAAGACCGACATTCTCACGCCCACCGATCGCTTTGCGCCGAGAGACTACCTGAGCAGTGTGGTCGATAGCGACTTTCTGGGCGTGGCCGCGGCGCGCGTGACCATCGCGGGAGCGAACGATTCGCTTGATGCCATCTGGCAGCCATGGTTCACGCCCAGCCGCACGCCTCTGCTCAATCAGCGCTGGACTGCCCTGCCCGCCGATCTGAGCGGCGTCAGAATCGTGGATGCCGGCGCCCGCTATCCTGGCGGCAGCCAGTATGGTCTGCGATGGAATCACCTGGCCCCTCGCTACGAGTATTCGCTTTCCTACTTCGACGGTTTCAACTCCCTGCCGTTGTTCGATGTCGCTTTCGATCCCTCGACCGCTACCGCGCGTGCCGAACGCTTCTATCCCAACATGCGCATGTACGGTGCAGACACGGCGATACCATTGCCATGGCTGACGGTAAAAGGCGAGGCTGGCTACTTCACCACCACTACACCGGGTGCTCAGAATTATATCTTGTACGTGATTCAATTGGAGCGGCAGATAAAGGAGTGGTCTCTGGTTGGCGGATACGCTGGCGAGGTGGTCACAAGAGGCGCGAACAATCCGCTGCGCTTCACGCCTGACCGCGGTTTCGCAAAATCCTTCGTCGGCCGCGCCGCGCTCACCATTGATGTGAACCGCAGTCTGACGGTGGAAACTGCGGTGCGTTCGGCCGGGTCCTTCGTGCGTTTCGAGTACTCGCAGACCTTCGGCCAGCACTGGCGCGTGACTCCGGGTCTCGCCTGGATTCGCGGAGACATGATGGATTTCCTGGGTCAGTACCACCGCAATTCCTACGCCTCGTTCGCGGTCCGCTATAGTTTCTAGATAGTGAGAGTTCTTCTGGTTTTACTGTTCGCGGCCAGCGCATTGGCGCAGGAGTTCGGCCAACTGGAAGTCCAGCGCATCGCGAAGGACCTTCATTTCGCCGAAGGACCCGTGTGGTCTTACGACGGTTTCTTGGTGTTCAGCGATAGCGTTGTGGACAAGCTGCGCAGAATTACTCCCGGCTCCACCGATGTCGTGTTCGCTGACCGCGCCGGCGGCGCGATGGGAAATGCGTACGACGTGGAAGGCCGCCTCTACACCTGCGAATTTCGCGACCGGCGAGTGACGCGTACGTTGAAGACCGGCAAAGTGGAAGTGCTGGCGGCACGCTTTGAGGGCAAGCGTTTCAACGCTCCCAACGACGTTGTGGTGCGCCGCGATGGCAACGTGTATTTCACAGATCCCGCCTTCGGAGCGCAGCAGGATTCTCGCGAACTGGATTTCTACGGCGTCTACCACATCACTCCCAAAGGCGAACTGGAGGCAATCGCTAAATGGAGAACTCGCCCCAACGGGATCGCGCTTTCCCCCAACGGCCGCACGCTCTACGTTTCAGATTCCGATGCCCGTAACGTTCGCGCGTACGATCTCGACGGCAAAGGAATTGCATCCAAGGAGCGCATCGTGGTGGACAAAATCACAGGCATCCCAGGCGGCTTAAGAACCGACGAAAAGGGAAACCTATACGTGGCCGCCAATAGGGTTTATGTATACGCGCTCTCAAATAACGGTCCTGCGAAGCTGCTCGGCGAAATTCCCGTAGCGGAGACGCCCTCGAATATCGCGTTCGGCGATGCGGATATGGAAACGCTCTACATCACTGCTCGCACTTCCATTTACCGCGTGAGGCTGGGAGTGAAGGGATCTCTCCCGTACTAATGAGCCGGCAATATCCGCCGCACCCGCTGATCGGCGTGGGCGCCATCATCTTCGACGGCGATTCGGCTCTGCTGGTGGAACGCGCCGGGGAGCCTCTCAAAGGCTGGTGGTCCATCCCCGGAGGGCTTCTCGAAACCGGCGAGAAGCTTGAAGACGCCCTGCGGCGCGAAGTGCTGGAGGAGACGGGCCTGCAGATAGAAATCGTCTACCGCTTCGATATTTTCGAGCGCATCATGCGCGATGCCCAAGGCCGCGCCGAGTACCATTACGTGCTGATCGATTATGTGTGCAAGGTGACGGGCGGCCAACCTGTTCCGGGTGACGACGTGAGCCGCGTCGAGTGGGTGCCTTGCGCGCGCCTGCGCGACTACAAGGTGACCTCTGGGACGAGAGAAGCTGTAGAGCGAGCCTACGCCGATGAACACCGAACCCGTCCTTGAGTTTGACGCACTGCGCGACCTGCTCGGCCGCCACGTCCGCAGCTCACTGGGACGGGGAGAACTTGAACGCGTCGAACCGTCTAGCGACCGCGCCACCATCGAATCGGCGCTCGCCGAGGCCGGGGAAGGAATCGAATACCTGCGAGCGGCTTCGCAACCGCAAACGGCAGCGCGGGGCGCGGCCATCCGCATCAGCTTTGCCGATATCACCGATCCCGCGGGCGCTGTTGCACGCCTGCGGATCGAGGGCGCAACGCTCGAAGCGCAGGAGATTTACGAGCTCGCTCAATTGCTCGATCTGGCGGCGGAAGCGCGAGGTCTGCTGACGGCTGTGGGGCAAAGGTTCCCCCGCCTGGCGGCGTACGGCGGGGCCATTGCCGATTTGCGGGAGCTAGCGCACGAACTGAGTGGCAAGATTCTCCCTGGCGGTTTGCTGGCGGATCATGCCAGTGTCGCTCTGGGCCGTCTGCGGCGTGAGATTGAAAAGCAGCGCCAGGCGATCCAGCATTCACTGGAAAGATTCCTGCGCGCGCACCATGCGGATGGAACGCTGCAGGAAGACTTTGTCACAATTCGCAATGATCGTTTCGTCGTTCCGGTGGTAACAGGCCGCGAGCGGCGCGTCGACGGCGTTATCCACGGCGCCAGTGGCAGCGGACACACTCTCTTTGTCGAGCCGCTAGAAACGATCGGACTGAACAATGAACTGGTGCGCCTCACAGAGGAGGAAGCACGCGAAGTCCACCGGATCCTCCGCGAATTCACTGCCCGTCTGCGCGCACACGCGGCCGAGATCGCCTCCACCACCAAGGCTTTGGCGTGTCTGGAGTTGATCTTCGCAAAGGCCGAGTTTGCACAGGCTTTCCGCTGCATCGTGCCGCGCATTAGCCCTGACGACCGTCGCCGCCTCATCCTCCGCGAAGCGCGCCATCCGCTGCTCGAAGACATTTTACGCAAGCAGGCGAAGGCCGTCGTTCCTATCACATTCGATCTGGATCATGAACAGCGCACGCTGCTGATAAGCGGCCCCAACACGGGCGGCAAGACGGTGACGCTCAAGACGGCCGGTCTGCTGGCGCTGATGGCGCACGCCGGGCTGCCTGTCCCCGCGACGGAAGCCGAGTTTCCTCTGTTCGACGAAGTGCTGGCGGATATCGGCGACCATCAGTCGATTCAGGAGAGCCTCAGTACGTTCTCAGCCCACATCGTTTCCATTCGGTCGAAGCTGGAACGCGCTACTCCGGATTCGCTGGTGCTCATTGACGAACTGGGCCGCGCCACTGACCCGGAAGAAGGCGGTGCTCTGGGAGTGGCAGTGCTGGATGCCTTTCGCGCCCGGGACGCGTTCACCGTAGCTTCGACGCATCTCTTGGCACTCAAGCTTTACGGCGCATCAACCGCCGGTGTCCGCAACGGTTCCATGGGTTTCGACGATGCGACTCTCGAACCGACTTACGTTTTGCGCCTTGGTGCGCCGGGAAAATCGGCGGGACTCGACATCGCCAGCCGCCTTGGTCTAGACCCGGCGCTGATTCAGGACGCGCGCGCCCGTATGACCACCACGGAGCGCGACATCGCCCACTTTCTGAACGAGATGCACCTGCGTCTGGACGCGCTCGAAGCGGAGCGCCGCACGGTCGTGGAGAAGGAACGCGCGCTGGCTGCCCGTGAGCAGTCCCTGGAACAAAGCTGGGAAAAGAAGTACGCTGCCAAGATTCGCGAGCTGGAACAGCACGTCTCGCAACTCTCGACGCAATTCGAGACTCAGGCCCAGGAGACAATCGGCGATTTGAGCCAGAAGGCACGCGTCAAGATCGCCAAGACGCGCCGCGAGTTCCAGGAGGCAGTGGAAACGGCCATCGACGCCACGGGGTTGAAACCGACACTTGCCGCTGCTCCTCTCCGTTTGAAGCTGACCGAAGGGGCGCGCGTGCGCCTTAAGAACATTCGCCAGCCTGCCACGGTTCGCCGCATCCTGTCGAATGGCTTGCTGGAAGTAGACGCTGGTTTCCTCCGGATGCAAGTAGCCGCTGCCGACGTGGAGGAAGTACTACCGGCCACGGGTGCATCCGCCGCTCGTCAGCCGGTTTCCTTCCGCCAAGGCCCGAGCTTCGACGGATCCTTCCGCGAGATCAATCTGATCGGCCAGCGTGCCGAAGAAGCTTGCGCGGCGGTGGATAAGCTCCTGGATAGCGCCGCGCTCGCCGAGGTGGACCGCATCCGTATCATCCACGGGCACGGCATGGGAATCCTGAAGAGGGCAGTAGCGGACCTGCTGGCCCGCCATCCGCACGTGGAGAAATTCTATACCGCCCCGCCGGAGGAAGGCGGCTCCGGCGCGACCATCGTGGAATTGAAGGTATGATCCCCGAATGGATCCGCCGCTATTGCCTGTCACTTCCGCACGTGACCGAACAAGTGCAATGGAAGGAGAGCTTGGTGTTCAAGATCGGAGGAAAGATGTTCGCGGTTCTGGCTCTCGAACCGCGTGCTACCGCCCTGTCATTCAAGTGCTCGCCGGAGGATTTTGAGGACCTGATCGAGCGCGCTGGAATCATCCCGGCTCCATACCTGGCGCGCGCTAAATGGGTGGCACTTGAAAATTTCGATGCGATGCAACGAAAGGAATTGGAACTACGGCTGAAGCAAGCGTATGAACTGGTTTTTGGGAAGCTTCCGAAAAAGATGCAGCGAGAGCTAAGTTAAGCGGCTTTAGCCGGTACCGACGCAGCCGCGAGAGCCTGCTGTTTTTGCCATGCCAGCTTGCCCTGATATTCTTCCCACAAGGTGCTGAAGCCTGCCCAGTAGTAACCGCCTACGAACAGCAGCTGGAAGGGCACTGCCAGGAAATTGTAGGATTCAATCGCAAACGCCGTCATTCCCAGGAAGTACGTGCCGACAGCGAGCTCAGCATAAGGGAGCCAGCCGCTGCGCCGCCTGTACTGGATGTTCTCCAG
>CAZDGT010000084.1:0-8003 GCA_964504905.1 uncultured Bordetella sp.
AATGCTTACTCCGCCGTTAACCACATCTCTTTCTCTGGAATGCACTTCCGGACGGACATCGGCCGCAAGGGCCTAAAGCGCTGGTAGAATAAGGGGCAGAAATGGGGACGTAGCTCAGATGGATAGAGCGGCCGCCTCCTAAGCGGCAGGTCGGCAGTTCGAATCTGCCCGTCCCTACCACTTCCTTTTAGTCGCAGGACTCACCGGGCCGCTCGAAGAGCGCACAGGCGCTAGCCGTTGTGCGCGACCGAAGAAATTGTTTCGGCCGCCTTCTAAGCGGCAGGCCGGCAGTTCGAATCTGCCTGTCCCTACCACCCCAATTCGACCAGTCACGTCTCCTCAGGCGCCATGTCGCTCGGCTTCTCAGTCGTCTAGGTTCCTAAGTGCTCGGTCTACCGGTTCGTCTGTGCGATATCTGCCAACGGATCCATGCAAGTCAGAATTCACCAAATCTCCGTGGGTTCGTTTCGTCGTGGGTGTTTTCTGGCGGTCGGCCTCACCACCACCCCCCCGCTTGGGTTCGTTTGGTTGTGGAGCTATCCTGTGAAGGTTAAGGTGCGCTTCACTCACGTGAAACGTGCAAAGGAGGTTTTCGCGTGGCATCCATCCAATTCACCCTAAACGGGAAGCCGCAGACGGTCGACGCGGTTCCCGATATGCCCCTGCTGTGGGTCTTGCGGGATACCCTGAACATGACCGGCACCAAGTTCGGTTGCGGCATGGCCATGTGCGGAGCCTGCACCGTGCACGTAAACGGCGACGCCGTGCGCTCCTGCATCACGCAGATTCAGAGTGTGGCCGGCAAGACCGTAACCACAATCGAAGGGCTCTCCGCCGATGGCAGCCACCCAGTGCAGCAGGCCTGGATGGAACATGATGTTCCCCAGTGCGGTTATTGCCAGTCCGGGCAAATCATGAGCGCGGCCTCGCTGCTGACCAAGAATACGCAGCCGACCGACGCCGATATTGACGAAGCTATGCGCGGCAACATCTGCCGTTGCGGAACCTACGGGCACATTCGGAGCGCCATCCATCGGGCCGCCGAATTGAAGGCGCAGGGAGGCAAGGCATGACTTCCATTACGAAAGTGAATCGCCGCGATTTCTTCAAGACCACCGCTACCGGCGCGGCCGGCTTAATGCTGGCGTTCACTCTTCCCGAGGAGAATCAGCTCTCGGCCCAATTCCCGCCGCCTCCGACATTCAGGCCCTCCGCGTTCATCCATATAGGTAAGGATGAGACCGTCACCTTCATCATTCCCAAAGCTGAAATGGGTCAAGGCTCCATCACGTCGCTTTCGCAGATCCTCGCCGAGGAGCTCGACGCCGGTTGGAGCAAAGTCCGTACGCAGTTCGCCCCGGTCGACCCCGCTCTCTATGGATTCCAGGGGGTGGTCGGCAGCATGAGCATTCGCACCCTGTGGACTCCGCTGCGTCAGGTAGGCGCCAAAGCCCGCGCCATGCTGGTCGAAGCCGCCGCGGAGAAGTGGGGTGTGCCGGTCGAGCAGCTCCATACCGGAAATGGATTCGTCATCAACCCGTCGGGTCATGCGCGGCTGAGTTACGGCACGCTCGCGGAAGCAGCGGACAAACTGCCCATTCCCGCTACCGCTCCGCTCAAGGATCCCAAGAATTTCACGGTCATCGGAAGGTCTGTCAATCGTCTGGATTCCCGCGCGAAGTCTACCGGTAAGCAGAACTTCGGAATCGACGTGAAGCGTCCCGACATGGTGTACGCCGTGTTGACGCGCTGTCCTGTATTCGGGGGCAAGGTTGCGAGTTTCGATGCGTCCAAGACCAAAGCAGTGGCTGGCGTTAAGGATGTTGTCCAAATCTCAAACGGAGTCGCGGTGATTGCCGATAGTACCTGGTCAGCGATGCAAGGGCGCAAAGTTTTGGACATCAAGTGGGACGAAGGCTCGAACTCCAACCAGAGCAGTGCTGCGATCACACGTATGTTTTCCGAGCTGGTCGCGCAGCCGGCGGGCAAAGTCGCGCGTAAAGAAGGCGACGCCACTTCGGCGCTGGCAGCGGCTACCAAGAAAATGGAAGCGGTGTACGAAGCTCCCTTCCAATCGCACGCTCCCATGGAACCGATGAATTGCACGGCGCATGTGCGCCCGAATGCTTGCGACGTATGGGCTCCCACTCAGATGCAAACCGTGTCACGCGATGTTGCCGCGCAGGCGGCCGGCCTCAAGCCGGGACAAGTGAAGATCCACTCGCAGTTCATGGGCGGCGGATTTGGACGGCGCGGTTCCGTGGATTATGTGGCAGAAGTTGTGGAGATCGCGAAAGCCGTCAAGGTTCCCGTCAAGCTCACCTGGACTCGTGAAGACGACATGCAGCATGATCTGTATCGCCCCGCCGCCATGGTGAAATTCACCGCCAGTGTGGACGCTAGCGGCATGCCTGCGGCCCTGGATGTAAAGGTGGCCACGCCACCCTTCGGATTCGAGCGCAACGGACTTCCCGGTACGGCCGTCGCGGGTCTGGATGATATTGAGTACAAGATTCCGAATCTACAGGTCGCTTACCAGGGCGGAGAAGCGGGGATCCCTGTCACCTATTGGCGCGCTCCCGGCTGCTCGCAGAACACTTTCTTCATGGAAAGCTTCATTGATGAGCTGGCAGTATCCGCCAAGAAAGATCCGCTGGAGTATCGCCGAGTGATGCTCAAAGATTCTCCGCGACTATTGGCCGCGCTGAACCTCGCCGCAGAGAAAGCCAACTGGGGCAAAGCACCCGCCGGCCGCTTCCAGGGCATCGGGCTGATCAACAATATTGGCAGCTTTACCGCGATGGTCGCCGAAGTATCCGTGATCGGCGGGAAGCTGAAGGTACACAAACTGGTGTGTGCCATCGATTGCGGCCAGGTGGTGAATCCGCTGATCCTGCGGCAGCAGGTCGAAGGCGGCGCGGTCTACGGACTGACGGCCGCGCTCAAAGGCGCGATTACTATCGAGAAGGGCCGTGCCAAGCAGAGCAATTTCCACGAGTACGATATGCTGCGCATCCACGAAATGCCGGTGATCGAAACCCACATCGTGCCCAGTAGCGCAGCGCCGGGCGGAGGCGGGGAAGCCAGCACGCCGCCGGTGGCGCCCGCCATCGGCAACGCGATCTTTGCCGCGACCGGCAAGCGCTTGCGAAAGCTGCCCATCCTCGACGCCGATCTTGTGTAACGAAATTGACATAGAATGAGCAGATGCTCCGGGGCCTTACGCCCGGAGTGTGGGTTCCTATGACAATTTCTCTTGGCTGGATGGACTACGCGATTCTCGCCGCGTACTTCATATTCGTAGTAACGGTCGGTTGGGTAGTGCGGCGTCGCGTACACACCAGTGAAGACTTCCTGACGTCGCATCGTTCGGTCCCTTTGTGGATCACCAGCCTCGCGTTCATCGCGGCGAACCTCGGCGCCCAGGAAGTGATGGGCATGTGCGCCTCCGGCGCTAAGTACGGCTTGATGACCTTCCACTTTTATTGGGTGGGAGCCGTCCCCGCCATGATCTTCATCGGCGTGTTCATGATGCCGTTCTACTACGGCAGCCGTGCGCGCAGCGTGCCCGAATACCTTAAGCTGCGCTTTGACGAAAAGACTCGCGCGTTGAATGCGGCCACCTTTGCCGTCATGACAGTGTTTTCGTCGGGCATCTCGCTCTACGCCCTGGGGAAACTCTTTCAATTGCTGCTGGGGTGGAGTTTCGAGGAAAGCGTGCTGATGTCGACGGCAGTGGTCTTGATCTATACCTTCCTTGGTGGCCTGACCAGCGCCATCTACAATGAGGTCCTGCAATTCTTCCTGATCGTCATCGGCTTCTCGCCGCTGGCGGTGATGGCCGTGAACAAAGCCGGAGGCTGGGAAGGGATGTCCGCGCGCCTCGAACCTACGATGACGCACGCTTGGAAATACACTGGGTCTTCTTCGGCCAATCCCATGGGCATAGAAGCTTTCGGACTGATCGCCGGCCTTGGATTCGTATTGTCCTTCGGCTATTGGTGTACGGATTTCCTGGTAGTTCAGCGCGCCATGGCGGCGAATTCCATGTCGGCCGCGCGCCGTACTCCCGTGCTCGCGGCGTTCCCCAAAATGCTGATGCCGTTTATCGTGATCGTGCCCGGCATCGCAGCCATGGCGCTGACGAAGATGAATGCCGGCTATTCACTCCCCATCAAGGGTGCGGGCTACGACTACGATCTGGCGCTCACCACAATGATGATCCACTTCTATCCGTCGGGAATGCTGGGCTTGGGAATCACCGCGCTGATGGCGTCTTTCATGAGCGGGATGGCCGGCAACGTGACGGCTTTCAATACCGTCGTCACATACGACCTTTATCAGAGCTACGTGCGCAAAGGCGCGCCGGACGACCACTATCTGCGCTTCGCCCGCTGGATCACCCTGGTCGGCGTGGCGCTCTCCGTTGGAGCCGCTTACCTGGCGCAAAGCTACAACAACATCAATGATGTGCTGCAACTGGTGTTTTCGTTTGTGAACGCGCCACTCTTCGCCACCTTCATGCTCGGTATGTTCTGGAAACGCACTACCGGGGATGGCGCGTTCTACGGTTTGTTCTGCGGCACCGGAGCGGCGGCGGTTGTGCATGGTCTCACCGTCGCGGAGGGAAAAGGCGGCTGGATCACGAGCTTGCACGAATTTCCTTCCTCCATGGCCCAAAACTTGTGGATGTCGATCTTTGCATGGACCACTTGCTTCATCGTCACGTTGCTGGTGAGCCTGGTCACGCGGCCGCGGCGGGAAGAGGAACTCCACGGATTGGTCTACAGCCTCACCGCCCGCGTCATCGATTCGAACGAACCCTGGTACCGCCGTCCTGCCGTTCTGGCCGTGATCGTTGGAATAGTGTGCTTCATACTGAATGTGATCTTCTGGTAGAAGACACCTGTGAATATCGGAATCACTTGTTACCCCACCTATGGTGGCAGCGGCATTGTCGCCACCGAATTGGGCCTGGAGCTGGCTACGCGGGGCCACGAAGTCCACTTCATCACTTATTCGAATCCGATCCGTCTGGACCCCGGCATTCCGCGGATTCACTATCACGAGGTCGAGGTCTCCAACTATCCGCTGTTCCAATACCCGCCGTATTGTCTGGCGCTGGCCTCGCGCATGGTGGATGTAGCGGACGCCTACGATCTGGACTTACTGCATGTCCACTACGCCATTCCGCATTCCATCTCCGCCATGCTGGCACAGCAGATGATGGCTCCCAAGCGCCGGCTCCCATTCATCACTACGCTTCACGGCACCGATATCACGCTGGTGGGTGCAGACCCCTCTTACTTCCCGATCACCAAGTTTTCGATCGAGAAATCCGACGGGGTGACTTCCATCAGCGAAGATCTGCGAAAGCACACGGTGGAGGTATTCGGCGTCTCCAACGAAATCCGCGTCATCAACAATTTCATCAATTGCGACTTGTACCGACCCGTTGCCGATAAAGCCGGCGCGGCCGCCTACGCGCCTAACGGGGAGAAGCTGCTGATTCACGTTTCCAACTTCCGGCCGGTGAAGCGCGTGCTGGATTGCATAAAGATATTGGCCGAAGTGCGCAAGCACACGCCCGCCCACCTGCTGATGGTGGGCGACGGTCCGGATCGTGGCGCTGCCGAGCACTTAGTACGGCAATTGAAGCTGACGCCGCATGTGTCATTCCTGGGCAAACAGAATCACGTGGAACGCGTCATCCCCCTGGCGCACGTTCTATTGATGCCTAGCGAAATGGAGTCATTCGGATTGGTCGCTCTGGAGGCCATGGCGTGTGGCGTCGCCACCGTCGCTACCAATGTCGGCGGAGTGCCTGAGCTAATCGCGAACGGCGAGAACGGATTCATGGAGCCGGTCGGCGATATCGCCGCTCAGGCTGCCCGCGCCGTGGAGCTTCTGACCGACGACGCGCTCCATCAGCGGATCGCAGCCGCTGGCCGCACGCGTGCGATGGACGAGTTCGGCACCGAACGTATCATCCCGCAATACGAGCGGTATTACGAAGACGTGATGGCGCAACAGCAACGCTGACGGTCGCGCCTATGTCACTTTACTCTTTGCTACGGAACCTCAATCGGTACGACGGTGGTCACTTCCGCGGCTTCGCCATTGACAACCGCCGGCCGGTAGACCCATTGCATCACCGCTTGGATAGCCTCACGGACATAAGCGGCGTTGGGGGTCAGCGCGAGTGTTTGCTGGACATGCCCGTCTGTTCCAATCAGCACCTGGAAGAGAACAACGCCTCCCATACCGGCCTTCATTGCGGCTGGTGGATATACCGGAGCGACACGCCGGATCAGTCTGTCGAACTGTTCACTAGGGGAAGCCTCGACGCGCGCAACTCCCGGGGCTGGCGGCGGAAACTGGACAGGCACTGTCGGGGGATGCACGGACTGCTGCTCCCGCTGCGGTGATTCCGCCGGACGCGCCTGGGCTAGTTGCGACGCCGACAGATTTCTAGCTCCCCAAACGAGGTTGAGCTTACAACGAATGGGAATCGGCTTGCCGTCTTTCATGCCGGGCGCGAAGCGCCACCCGCGCACCAACGCTATCGCCTGCTCTTTCCACAAATCCATCGAAGCGTCGGGTACCTCAAAGTTGCGGGGGAATCCGGTTTCGTCGATATCGAAAGACACGACAGCCCAGGCCTGCCGTCCCACCGCCGCAACAACCCTCGCCTCGTCGATCGGGGTGGAATCCGTACCGAATTGAATCCCGGAACCAAGCGGATACTTGGCGCTGAGGAAGACCGGGCGCGAAGCTCCAAGTGGTGGCTCAAACACTACGCGCGTCAGATGCCAGCGGGACCGCTTGGCTGGCAGAACAAAATCTACCGTGAAATTCAGGGTCGGGTGGTGCGGATCCGGAGCGAATTGCCAGCGCTTCGCGGCATCCACTGCCTTCTCATCCAGGCCGAGACCAAGAGATTCCACGACTTGCAGATTGCGCGGTGTTCCATCATCGGCAATGGCGCCCCTGATTCGGACCGCTCCTTCGAGACCAGCCAGACGCGCCTCTTCGGTGTATTCGGCCTCGATCTTCCCGATCGGCTGCTGGATGTACGGTTCCGCCGTTTGTGCGACAGCGCGCAACGAGAGCAGGGCGAGAATCAAGCACAGCCCACGCATGACGGGAGTATATCAGGGAAATTACTTTAGTTCTTCCACCGGCACATCGAAGTGTGCGGTATTGACCACGCCGTTTCTTTGAAACTGGACCCAAACTCGATAGGGGCGGGCTCGCGGAAAGATCATGTTGAACTGAATCTCGGGTCCACCATCCGCCAGGAACGGATGGGTGTGGATCAGGTCGATCAAATCGTCGCTCGCGGCCAGCATGTGGCCCCATGCTCCTAGATACTTTTCCAGACCCTCGCCCGGCTTAACGCGGAAGAACATCATGGTCTTGGTGTGGGCGATGGGCTGCTGCGGGTCCGTCACCAATTCCACCTGCATGTTGCCGGCGTCTTTGGCGGAATAGTCGCGCGTCAGCGAGATGGGCGCGGGCGGCTTTCCTGGCACCAGCACGGTCTTGGCGATCAACTGGGGCGTCGCTCCGTCGGGATAGAAATCGCCGAGGATGCGGTACATGCCCGGCGTGGGTAGCGCCAGATCGTAATGAAACACGCCCACTTTTTCGAAGACCGGATGATCGTGGAGGAAGAACTTCATGTCCTGGCTCACCACGAACATGTGGAAGAGCCGCTCATGCACAATCTGAAAATTGGTGACCGGGCGCTCTTTCCAGGGATCGCGAACGGTGAATTGGAATCGCACGGGCTGCAGCGGCTTGGGCGCTGGAGGCGTCACTTTCAGGTCCATGGTGTATTCCACGGGATCGGGAATACCCGCCATCAGCTTCATTCCGCAACGCGGACAAGTACCGGGGTTGTGTCCGCGGACATCCGGGTCCATCGGACATGCGTAGATCTCGTCGGTGGCGGGCAGCGGCGCAGGGGTCTGTCCTAAGAAAAGCCCCGCCAGGCCCAG
>CAZDGT010000085.1:0-4492 GCA_964504905.1 uncultured Bordetella sp.
GCTCGGGCTTTATGCCGGTGTAGACGAATTGACGTCCGTCCGGTCCCGGCTGATAGGGCACTTGGGCCGTATGCCGCATTCCGGCCGACCAATAATGATAATAGATTATCGACGATACCGGCACCGGACAGGAAAGGATCCAGAAACCATCAGCGCCCAGTTCGGTGCCAATAGCGGAAGATTGAGTGGGGCGGGCCGCCATATTTCGAGGGCCTGAATTGGCGGACGAGCGGACCAGCTTGATGATCACAATGACCACCACGGCAAAGACCATGAATGGGCAGAGCAGGCTGGCCAAAGCGAACGGAAGGGCGAGGCTCATGGCAGGTGAATCAAGTTATTTCTTCTCGGGTTCTTCCAGCAAAGTTTTCGGAGGTTTCTCCGGAGGTGGCGTCGGCACCAACATCATGACACGGAATCCATTGTCAGCGTTGCGGCTGCCGGGCGCATTGCGGAATCGCGCGGCGGAGCGGGTCTGCTGGACCTCCCGCAGCCAGGAACCACCGCGCAGCACACGACGTGGCTTGTCGGACAGATTCATATCGGTTTGTTCGGGATCGGTCACTGGGCCGGAGGTATAGGGTGCATACCAATCGCGACACCATTCATAAACGTTACCGCCGATGTAGAGCCCCCAGGTGTTTGGTTTCAGCGAGCCAACCGGATGCGTTTTGTTTTCCGCGATGGGTTTGTACCACGCGATCTCCCGGACGCGTGCCTCGTCATCCCCGTTGTGCCAGGCGTTCGTCGTACCCGCGCGACAGGCGTATTCCCACTGCGCTTCGGACGGCAGCATAAAAGTGAGTCCGGTTTTGCGGGAGAGCCAATCACAGAATGCGGTGGCGTCAGCGTAGGTAACAAGCGTTACCGGCGAATCGTCGCCTTGATCAAAGCCGGGAGAGTGCCAGGTGAAGCGCGCATCCTGCGTGAGAGCCTTGCCATCCCAGCCGTAACCGCCACTCGATCCTCCCTCGGCTTCCGTGCGGTATTGTGTGGCGGTCACAAAGGCATCGAACTGTGCACAGGTCACCGGAAATTTGCCCAGATAGAAATCGCGTGTTAGCGTGACCTGCCGGAGGGTTTCGTCTTTGCCACGCTTGGGCTCGGTCTTGGGCGAGCCTTGCTGGAAGGTGCCTTTTGGCACAAGCACCATTTCAAGTGTCACGCCTTTATCCAGATCAAAGGAAAGATTTTGATCGGCCGCGCAGGCCGTAACCGTCGCAACGAGGAGCGGAAGCAGGAACGTCTTCATTTCAGCAATCCACGAGCGGACATTACACGAAACCAATCGCCGCGCTGCTACAAAAATTGGGAAAAGTTGTACCGCGAAAAGAAATAACTCTCACATTTTCGGCTTCGTCACGATCTTCCGCCACTGCGCGTGCAAGACGAGTGTAAAGGAAAGCAAGACGCCCGCATTCTGCGGCCTGAAAGTTATCAGGGAATGGCGTTAAGCTCCGCAGCGCCAAAGGGCTGGGTGCGATTGCCGACTTCACCACGGACGGTCTTGACGTCGGCGGGTTTGATCTCAGAGCCTTTGTTGCCGAAGCTCATGCGGATATAGGTAAGCACAGCGGCAAGATCATCGTCGGACAGCGCGGCGCCCATGGCGGCCATGCTCAGGTTGTATTCCTGATCCTTTACCTTGATGGGCCCCGTTAGGCCGACCAGGGGAATGCGGATCATACGGGCGGCGCTTCCACTGGCCCATTCAGAGCCCGCCAGCGGTGGCGCCTGGCCCGGTTTGCCGGCGCCATCGCTATTGTGACAGAGGGCGCAGATGCTTTCGTAAACTGCTTTGCCGCGAGCCAGGGGAGGCCCGCTGGTTTTGGGCTGATACTCCTCTAATTGCGCATACGTTTGATACGGCGCGTAGACCTGATCGTTGAACCACCCGCCGCGCTCGTCGAAATAAACCATCCCGTACCAAAGCATCACGAACAACACCACGAACAGCCAGACTGGTACGGTGCGCTGACCGGTCTTGGGCTCGACGCTTCCGGCGGCTGCTGAAATGGATGGTTGTGCTTCGGGAGTCATTTCGCGGGAGCGTTGGTGCCAGCGGCTGCGGGCGCGTTCGTGCCTTCGGTTGACGCTGGAGTTGCGGTCGTGAAGGGCGCGTCGAAGATGGGTGCGTCGGAGCGCAGGCTCAATAAATACGCGACCAGGGCTTTGGCCTCAGGCTTGGGAATAATCTCATATCCGGACGGCGGCGCCAGATCGGGTGGGAGAGCAAGAGCATCCGGCGACGGCGCTTGATCAATTCTTCGCTTCTCGAACAGGAAGCGGTACGGCGGCATCGTGGATTCCTTTGCCTCCATGCGGGGCGCGTAGAGATGGCGCAAATGCCAGTTAGCGTCCGGCAACCGCATGCCGACGTTGGCGAGATCTGGTCCGACGCGTTGCGTGCCGGGCATCGGAGGCGAATCAAACAGGTAATCCTCGGCCACGGTGCGGCGTTTCCCCCAACCACGGGCGATATCCGCGCCGACCGGAACGATCAAAAGCTGGGCCTTGGCGCTGGTCGCGGTCAACGCCTTCGTGGCCGCATCGGCTTTTTCCATGGTGAACCCTTGAAGGACATGTTGCGGGAGGTTGGCGATGAGTGCCTTCACATCGCCTTCGTGCAATTCCGGTCGTAGCTGAATGAGCGCCGCGATGACCGCGGCTTGATTTGTGCCGGGATCGGTGACCAGCACGTCGCAGACGGTGCCATCCTGGCGGACCTGCTGAGTGTGGCAATAAACGCAGCCGTTGGCGCGGTAGACCTGCAAGCCGCGCGCGGCCAGACCGGGACGTGCGAGCGGGTAGGTGGCGCCCGGAGGAACGGTATTGGTCTGTCCCAACTGGCCGACCTGCATTTGAGGCGCAAGCACGAAACCGCACCAGGACGCGGCCAGCGCGAAAAAAGTGGCGAGAAATACGAGCGGGCCAAAATTCATATGGTGGCCTCCCCGGTAAAAAGTTCAGCGGTTGCCGCGCCGTATGCCGATTTGGCCTTGGGGCGGTAATACTGTATGGCGACCCCCAGCATGTTCAGGAAGAAAAGGATGTTGCCCACGGCAATCAGCAAATCGCCCATGGTGCTGATGCGGAAAAACTTCAACGTGGACTTGACGATATCCAGGAAGGGAACGGCCGGATTGTTCAAGGCCGAGATTTCGAGCGCGCCGCCAATGGCGAGCGGCACCACGCAGAACAGGATCCCCAGCAACGCCAGCCAAAAGTGTGCCTTCATCAATTTCGGGCAAAGCAGATCGCTGCCCATCAATTTCGGGATGATGGCGTAGGCGGCGCCGAACATTACCATCGCGAAAAAGCCGTAGTAATTCAGTTGGGCCACCGCCGGCGTGAGCCAGGAGAATCCGGCGGGATACTTGACGTCTACCACGGCAACGGCGGCCTTGAGGACGGCGGCAAGGACAAATGACATCATGCCCACACCGAAGAATCGGAGCGGAAGGCCGGAGAACAGCCCCGAGCATTTGCCCTGCATGGTCCAATGGATGTTCTGCGCGACGGTCAGCGTGGGCAGCAACAAGAGAACCGCTGCAATCGTGCTGATCGTCGGCATCCACACCGGCAAAGGAGCACTGCCTGGTACGCTGCTCCAGCCGCCAAAGAGAATCACCAGCCAGAAGGTGAAGAGCGCGAGGTAGCGGCTGTGCAATTCGTGATTGGTGAGTTTCGGCACGAAATAAAAGATGGTCGCGATGCCGGCGAGGGTGAAAAACGTCCCCGTCAGGTTCGCCTGATACCACCACCAGATGGCTGCCTGGGCGATGCCGCGCACCGGGTAAGTCACCACCAGCAATTGGGCGGTGGAAAAGATCCACGGAAACCAAAACAACGCCGCGAGCAGAAACCACTGGGAAGGCTCGAGCGAGCGTTCGGTGCGGTTATGGAAGGTAAGCACTGCGGAAACACCCACCAGCAGATAGCCCAAGATGAGGATCCACGCCGCGTAGCCTGGCATGTCCATGAACTCGAAGCCGGTACCGTGGCCAAAGAGGATGCCTCCCACGCCCACGAGCACGCCGAGGTTCCACAATTTGATGCCCACAATCACGAGCCAGGGCTGCACCAGTGCGGTTCGTCCGAGGCGAGTGAACAGCCACAAACCGGCACCCAGGGCCGCCTGAATGCACAGGCCGTAAATCGTCGCCGTCAGTGCCGCCGGGTGAATGCGCCCGTAGGTGAGACAGGAGCAATCAGCGAGAAAGTTCGGCTGGTGGAACTTGATCGAGGCGATCAGCGCGAAGGCAGAGCCAATCACTGCCCAGACGCCGGCGCTGATGAAAATGCACAGCAACGAGAACCGCAAGCCGCAGGCGCCTGGTTCCTCAGGCGCGGAAATGGACTGGGATGACGGGGAGTTGCTCATTGCGCAGAATCAAGCACAGTCCGGCAGGTGCACTTGCTGGGGATTGCAGACCGAAGGGATGAGCACGGAGATTTGCACTTACTCAAACTGGCTCGGTTTCTCGGGCGC
>CAZDGT010000086.1:0-4004 GCA_964504905.1 uncultured Bordetella sp.
ATAGTCAGGCGTCGAGGGGTAAGCAAGCGGTATTTTGAGGCAAAATCCATTAAATGTTGCCTGATTTCAATCCGTAATGGCGGCGATGCGGGGTTATTAGGCATCAATTGGCGCGTTGCTTGTGTTCGAACCTGGTCTGCACGGCGGCGACAATCAGCAGCACCAGGAGCGGAGCTGCCAGCGCATAGGGCCCGAGGTTTCGGTGACCAATGGCACCGCCCACGCCGCCGACCACGAATGCCAGGAAAATGCCGCCGAAAAGTACCGCGTGAAAACCCGATGTGCCGCGCCCCGGATCGTCCTTCTTCGACAGGAGGTACTGGGTAAATTCCGCTGCCATGCTCGTAATCATTCCGGTGACAAATGTCGTGCTCACCTTGATGTCTTGCACCCGGCGAAGTGCCGCTGCCTGCAGGCCCATGGCAACAGACAAAAACTCGACCAGCGAAAAAAACCGGGGCGAGCCTTTGGCGGCTGGATAGTCGTGACCGGCGGCGACCAGCATAAAGCAAATCAGCAACGCGCACTGCATCAGGAGCACGAGCGGGAAGGCGCCTCGCCAGTTTCTCCCTTTGGCCCAAATGTCGACGGCCACACCCAGGCAGACTCCGAGCACAAAGCCCGGAATCGGCGAGGCAATGATAATCGCTTCGTGGAAGTTCCCACTCCCGAGTTCCGCGCCGGTGGCTGCGGCGTTGCCGCTCATATGCGAGGTGAACTCGTGCGACAACGCGAGAAAGCCGAGGGAATCAACAAATCCCGCGGCCCAGGCCAGAACGATTGGCAACCAAAGTCTTTGCACAGTAATCGCGATTCCCACCCGAACCTTGATACGGGACTCGGGAGTTCTGGGATGCCAACTTGGAGGGAATGCCCCACGTGGGCAAGTTCATCCTTCCCGGCAGTCATGCGAATAGGTCCATGACCGGTTTACCCAGGCCGTCACGAGTAACGTAGAAAGGCCGCTTCTCGATTTCGTAGCTCAGCTTCGGCGAGATACCGACGGCACGATAAATTGATGCGTGCAAGTCTTCAATGATCACCCGCTTTTCGAGGGTCTTGCACGGCCGCTCCTCGGCCGTTTTGCCGTGTAGATAACCGCGCTTCATTCCGCCACCGAACATGAGCACGCTGCCAGCGTCGGTGAAATGCCGGTGCATCCCGTAATACTTCAGTTCATCGATTACGTCGGGAACTTTTACCTGATCTTTTACAAGCTTGTCCGGCTTGCCTTCGACCATCATGTCCCGGCTGAACTCGCTGGCGAGAACGATCAACGTGCGATTCAGCAAGCCTCGCTCTTCCAAATCGAGCACGAGCTGTGCGACCGGCGCATCAATCGATTTCTTCAACTGCACCATGCGCGTGTGGCCGTTTTCATGCGTATCCCAATACTCGAACGGAATATATTCCGTGGTGACCTCAATAAAGCGCGCCCCAGCCTCGGTGAGCCGCCGTGCCAGAAGGCAGCCCAGGCCGAAGCGGCCGGTATTGTATTTGTCGTAGCTGGCTTTGGGCTCGAGGGACAAATCGAACGCCTTGGCTGCCGGTGAACTCAGGAGACGATGCGCATTATCGAGTGAGCGCAGCAGCGATTCTCTTTGATAGTCGCTGCCGTTCTGACCGATCGGACTCTGAGCCAGCAGCTTTCTGTAGTAAGTTTCACGCCGCTCGAACCGCTCGGGACTCATCCCCGCAGGTGGTCGCACGCTCTTCAATGCGTCTTCAGGATTGGCGGTGATGAACGGTCCGTACTCGCTGCCGAGAAAACCGGAGGTGTGAAACGCCTTCAACTCCTCGCCTTCGCCTAGATCGAACCTTTGGCCGATATCGATGAACGCAGGCATCGCTGGATCGCGTGGCCCGAGCGTGCGTGCGATCACCGAACCGATATGCGGCGCGGCAACCGTCTGCGGCGGCGCGTAGCCCGTGTGCCACTGATACTGATGACGCGAATGCAGGATAAAGCCCAAATCGCCCGCCGTATACGAGCGGATGAGTGTCGCGCGATCCATGACCTTCGCGATGTTTTCGAGGCCGGCGGTGAGCTTGATGTTGTCCGCCACCGTATCGATCTGCGGGAAGGTGCTGAGAACGTCCGAAGATTTTAGCCCCCGGGAAAACTCCGTATAGCGCTTGGGATCAAATGTGTCCGTATGCGCCATGCCGCCGGCCATCCAAAGCACAATGACAGTGTCGGCTGTGGGCGTTATTTTTTCTTCGGGCTCCGCGATCAACTGACGTGGAAAGCCGGCGGCCAGTGCGGAAAGCGTGGCGGTGCTGGCGGTCTTGATGAAATCGCGGCGGGTCATGCGTCAGAGTCGGTAGCGCTACAGCGTGGAGCAAAGGGCTTTCCATCGAGGCTCTTATCAGTTCCAGAACGTCCCGCAAGAATGAGTCTCCTCACGTCGACTCCTACAAATTGGGATGAGCGGGTTGGGTGCATCAGTAGATCAGTTGAAACTCAGGTAACATCGTCATCGACCACAACAAATCTTCAACGCCCGCGGGCTGCGGTGGGCTACCGACGATCTGGCTGGCCAGTTGCATTTCGGAAGCCGTGGGTTTGCGTCCCAGGGCTTTCACATATACTGACGGAATCAGATCGGCTTTATTCGCGGTCGAATCATCGAGCAGATTCTTCGCTCCGCGCTTGAGCACGTCGGCCAGGGTCTCGCCGTTTGTTAATTCGAGCGCCTGCAGCGTCGTCGCGGCACTGGGACGGGTCGTCACGACCTGCTCGCGATTGGGTCGGGCCATGGCAACCATCAAGGGATCAGCCGCCACCAGCGAAGCGCGGACGTTTCCCGGATAGAGGCCAGCGAGCTTTGTCGCGATCACGCCCTTGGAAGCCCGCCACGGGATCATTCCCAGGTCGCCCAACGCGCTCGCGGCCTGCCAGCCGTCAGCACCGAAGGTGGACATCTGCCAGCCTTCCTGATTCAGTCCCGAGCAAATCCAGGATTCGTCCGAGGCAAAATCGTATTTCTTCTCGCGACCCTTTTCGCGTCCGCGCACTCGCGCATAGAACAAGAGACCCGCGGGATTTTCGGTTCCTGGCGCGGTCTGCGCCAGGCCTGGGTCGGTGTTATCTGGCAGGTTATTCACGGCGTCCACGGCGGAAATATTCGCACCCGGCTTGAGGTAGGGCCGCAAATCAAACAACGCCGGCTCCTTGAAGTCGCTTCCCGCGCCGACCTTTCGGCCGTTCACATACAGCGTGAAACTATTGTCGCACAGTACCACGGCTGTGGCGTCCGTGACGGCGTTCGTAATCTGTATCGTCTTTCGAAAATACGCGTGGCCGGCTTTCGCCTTGTCGGCCGCATGCGGATCGTTCCAGATCCATTTGATTGCCCCCGCTGGCGTGAATTTCTTCTGCACGGTTTCACTTGGGACAACATCGGCCGCGGGTGAGGAATATCCAATGCCCGTCAGCGCGGTGAGGGCATCGCGAAACTGTTCCGCGGAAAGACGGCGAACGGCCGGTCCGCGAAAGAAAAAATCGGCCTGAGCCTGCTCGCCAACATTGACCGCGGGAAGCTCATAGGCGCGTGACGTGACGATTTGCCGGATTAAATGCTTCACATCGTAATTGTGCAGGGCAAAATCCTCCGCCAGCCAGTCCAGTAAGTCTGGGTCCCACGCCTTCTTCTCCATCTCATCCACGGGTTCAATCAGCCCGCGGCCCATGAGCCGCTGCCAGAGTCGATTGGCAAGCGTCCGCGTCAGCCGCGCGTCCTGTCGTGCGGTGATGATCTCAGCGAGTCGCTTGAGCCGGGCCGGCTTGTCCAGATTGGGATCGAGCGCTCCCAACTCCGCATACAAGAATTTCAACTCAGCCTTTTTGCCGGTCGGCTTGTCACAATGGACCATTTCGAGCGGACCCTCCGCATAAACGCCGGCCAGGCCGTAGGCATCCGCGAGCGTAAGATCATTGATGAAACTATCGTGACATGAGGCGCATTTGAGATTCACTCCCATGAACACCTGCGCAATATTCT
>CAZDGT010000087.1:0-2500 GCA_964504905.1 uncultured Bordetella sp.
AACCCCGGAACGCCGGACCTCCTGAGCCAGGAGATTCGCAATATCGTCATCGAGCGAGAGCGTTGTCCGCACATCTTGATGATATATCAAAAGACATCATGATGTCAACCTTACGCCCTCTGCTCCTCTACCGACCGCTCCGCCATCTCCCCGATAATCGGCAGACGATAGCGCTCCGAGTGGCTCACCTTCACAATCATTACGATCCAGGCTGCTAGCACCAGCAGATGCAGCAGCCCGCCCAGCGGCCGGAACGAACCACCCATCCCGATCATGCCGTAGCGCAGCGCGGGGGAGACTACCCAGTCCACTATCAGCCAGGCCACAAACAGATACAGCCCCTGGAACGCATGGAACCGCACCTCACGGGCGTCCGCCGTGTCGCGTTTGTACCGCGTGCTGGCGAGCACGATGATGGCGGCGATCCATCCCAGCCAGGGAATGTAGCATAGCAGCGCCGCATTCTTATCGCTCATGTGGCCCAGAAAATCCGCGGACGGCTTGGGCGTTCCCTGCCCTTGCGAAGCCGGCTGCGGGGCCCCACAGGTTCCACAGAACTTGTCGGAGGGCGCCGCCGGCGTTCCGCATTGGCAACAGTAAGGCATGGTCTTTTTGTAAGCCTACATTATCTTGTACGATACGGGGATGAGGAATGTTCCCGTAGCCCGGTTGGCCTTGCTGCTCGCGGCGCTAAACGTTGCGGCGCAAGGCGCCAAGACCCTCGATATCTACTTCATCGACGTGGAAGGGGGCCAAGCTACGCTGGTCGTTTCCCCTTCCGGCCAGACCCTCCTCATAGATACCGGCTATGCCGGAAACAGCGGGCGAGATGCCAACCGTATCGCGGCCGCAGCCAAGGCAGCGGGCGTCAAGAAGGTGGATACCCTGCTCCTCACGCATTTTCACCCGGATCATGCGGGCGGCGTTTCCAACCTGCTGGAACGTCTGCCGGTGGCTACTTTCCTGGACTACGGTTTTAGCGTGGAAGAGGGCGGCAAGTACCCGGCGCCTTACGAAAAAGCCTTTGCCGGAGCACAACACAAAGTAATGGCGCCGGGCGAGAAAATCGCGATCAAGGGACTGGACGTCAGCATTCTAACCGCCGCCGGCAAGCACATAGACCGCAAGGGCGAAGCGAATCCCTATTGCGCAGGCCTCGCGCCGGTGGAGGGTGAATCGGGCGAGAATCCGCAATCCGCGGGAGTCCTTATCCAATTCGGCAAGTTCCGCTTCGCCGATCCCGGAGACATTATCTGGAACGAAGAGCTCGCGCTCGAATGCCCG
The DNA here is from genome assembly GCA_964504905.1 of uncultured Bordetella sp. GTDB lineage: Bacteria > Acidobacteriota > Terriglobia > Bryobacterales > Bryobacteraceae > Palsa-187. Next base: position 1,285 of record CAZDGT010000087.1, read on the forward strand.
GACAACAAAGTCGGGAAGGTGGACGTCTACCTCACCGCGCACCATGCGACCCACCTCTCGCCGAAATCGGTATATGGGCTCGCTCCCCGTGTGATCGTGATGAATAACGGACCGCGAAAAGGTGGATTGCCCAGCGCCTGGAAACTTCTGCACGATTCGCCGGGACTCGAAGACCTGTGGCAGCTCCACTTCGCCATGGCGGGGGGCAAAGATCGCAATCCCGCCGATCCTTTTATCGCCAATCTTGAAGAGCAGTGCCAGGGCATGTATCTCAAGGTGTCGGCGTCAGAGGACGGTTCGTTCACGGTCTTCAACGCGCGCACGAAGTTCACCAAGACTTACGCCGCCAAATAACCCCCATACGCTCATAGCCCTAGAAAGCTCCCCCGGGCCCCATTCCGGTATCCTGGTACTTGCTCCTTTCTTCCTCAACCTATTTCATTTTCCTGGGAGCTATCTTCCTGCTCTACTGGCCGCTGGCCCGTGTGCGGGCGCTGGCGCTGGCCGTCATCCTTCTCGCAAACTATTTCTTTTACGCCAAGTGGGATCTCCACTATCTGGCACTGATTCCAATCGCCTCGACCTGCGACTTTTTCCTGGGTTTGGGTTTGCAATCGTCTCGCAGCACGATGGTTCGCCGGGCTCTAGTCACAGCCAGCATTGTCATGAATATAGGACTGCTGGCGGTGCTGCGTTATGCGCCGGCAGCAACGATAGCGCTCCCGCTTACGCTCTCCTTTTATGTGTTCCAGGCGCTTACCTATACCATTGACATCTATCGCGGCGATGCTAAAGGCACCAAGAGTTATCTCGCCCATCTAACCGCGGTCTCCTTCTTTCCTACTACGCTGGCGGGACCCATTACTCGCGTCTCCTCGCTGATCGATCAATTTGAAAAACGTAAAGCGCTCGACCCTGCCGACGGCGGGCGCGCACTGTTCCTGATTGGCATGGGCTTAATAAAAAAGCTGCTGATTGCGGATTATCTGTCGAGCAACCTGGTCAACCGCGTCTTCGACTTTCCCACGCTATATACCGGTTCTGAAACGCTGATCGCCGTGTACGCTTACGCGCTGCAGATCTACTACGATTTCTCCGGATACACCGACATCGCCCTCGGCTCCGCGCTCCTACTGGGCATCAAACTGCCCGTCAATTTCAACCGCCCCTATGCGGCGGAGAACATCGCCGATTTCTGGCGCCGCTGGCACATGAC
>CAZDGT010000088.1:0-1534 GCA_964504905.1 uncultured Bordetella sp.
GTGGCTGGTGGAGCACAGTACCGACTTGCAGAAGAAGTATGGCGGCAAGTGGATTGCCGTGCATGCGGGCAAGGTGGTCGGCGTCGGCGACACGGCGGTGGAGGCAGATCGCGAGGCGCAGAAGCACTGCCCCGAGGGGGAATACATCCTGGAAGCGGTCGAGGCGAGCGGAGATACGGTGTATGGCGTCGTTTGCGTGGCAGAAAGTGCAGTCTCGCAGCTTCGGCGTGGTGGATGCGCCGGTCGCCCATGTGTGGCTCGAAGCGGCAAACGGCCGGAAGCGCCAGGTACTTCTTCACGTGGATTCGGGCGCAGTTGTGACCCTCGTCGCGCGGTCAGTTGGCGAACTACTTGAGCTTGTCCCGTCACGCGGTCGCCGCATCGAGCTGTCGGCAGTCGGTGGTGCGGTTAACGAGGCGCACGTCCACGAGTTGACGCTCCGTATCGGCGATCAGCCTGAACCTGCGCTGAAGGTGCCCGTTGCGATCGCGACGAAGGAAAATGTTCCGAACCTGCTGGGGCGGCTGGGAGTTTTCAGCTCCAACCAAGTTCATTTCGATCCCACCATGAGCGAAACCGCGTTCCTTGGCCGATGGTTGGAGGACGGCCATGAGCGGATTTACCGGTTCATCATGGAAGCCAGCGAGCGGATCGTCGAGCGCTGGAAAGCCGCCGGACAGAATCAAGCTCTTACGCAAGCAGTCGCGACACTAATGAACCGCGCGGGGCAGTTGATGGTTGGAATCGCCGCAATGGTGCAACTCCATCGCGGCGCAGGGTCGGTGGCCAGTATTCGCAGTCTGTTCGAATTTTCGCTACACCTTGAATACCTACTGCAAGAGCCTGATGCGCGTGCGCACAAATTCCTAGACTACGCGAAACTAAGCAGATGGCGGCAACTGCAGAAGTGGAGTACCGACGACGGTGGGCGCATCTCTCGAGAGATTCAGCAGAGATTCCCGCAGAGCGATAGGGAGCGAATTGAGCAGAGTGCTGATGCTGTGAAGTCGCAATTCGAACACCAGCTAAGGCGCGGGGGAGCGCGAGTCTTTGAAAACTGGACGGGGAAGAGAATCAGCGAGCTTGCAGACCATCTCGGTCGCAGAAGCGAGTACGACCGCTGGTATAGCGCATGGAGTGCCTGGGTTCACGGCGATCCATTCAGCGCGCCGCGCATACGATCCACACATGCACTGATTCACGCGTATCGGTACTACTCGCGGATGCTTCTCGCAATGGGCGAGCGCATGGTCCTCACAAGCGAGGAGGTCGAGGGGCTGCGCGCGGCCGCCCGAGAATTCACGTAAGCCACGCCCGTGCGATGTTTGTGCCTTGTGCTCTTGTGACCCGCTCCGGCCGCGCGACGGCGCGGGCGGCTACGCGCGTGAGGGCTGTTTCGTGGCCGCGCCGCCGGTCCGCACCGCTTCAACTCGCTACTCGCTCTTCGCTACTCGCTCCTACCCCTTAATTACCCCCAACGGCTTCAGCCGCGCAACCTTCTTCGACACCCCCGCATTGTGCAAGACGTCGACGA
>CAZDGT010000089.1:0-9759 GCA_964504905.1 uncultured Bordetella sp.
GGCTGGGGTTCTGACGGTTCCTATTTCGGGTTGGCCGCACGATAGGCGTTGATGAACTGGTCGGCCAGATCTTTGGCGGCGCTCCGGACAGTGTTGTGCATGTTAGCCCGGGGCACAACACCAACCATGGCAACATCCCAAGTCTTTGCGCCGAGCACCCGGGCTTCGGGATCGCGGAGGAGCGTGACATGCTGCACCAGGCTTATCTCGATACTGTAGGGCCAGAGATCTCCGGCCACGTTGCCGCCCACATTGACGTTGACATACAACGAAGGCGAACCGGGCGTTCTTAGGTCCTGCAACTGACTCAAGACCGGAACCCCTGCCGATCGCAGTTTTAGAAGAAGATCGGCTTCGATGTCAGCCGCTTCAAGCCCCGCTTGCTCCGCCGCCGGATCCAACTTTTCAATGTTGACGAACACTCCGGGAAGGTCTTTGAGAGCGCTTTTTGTACAATCCGGATTCTCAGTGCCATTCCATAGCAACGGGCAGCGAGACAGCGTGTGCGTTGCATTGGTATCGCTCGCCGGTTTTTTGACGGTGCCAGATTTGGTTTGGGCCAAGATCGCACTTGCAATCGAAATGTACAGAACAAGCGCGATTCTCTTCATTTCCGAGCCTCCTTAGGCACTCTGCTGCTACGACTATTTACCCAGGTTCTATCCGCGAACTCAAGCTGCTCTCCGGAGTGATATGATTCCTCGCGTGGGACTACGACGAGATTTTCTCAAACAAAGCGCTCTGCTGGCCGCGGCGCCCCTGATCGGCTTGGCACAGCCGACCTCGCCACGTCTCGATGAATTCGATCCTGCCAACACGAAGATCGCTCACCGCGTTAGCTCCCGTCTCAGTGACGACGACATCCTGTTTCTCAAGCAGATTGGGATGCGCTGGGCGCGCGTGGAATTTGGCGACCAGGAAACCCCGTTTGACAAGTTGCAAGCCATCCACGCCCGGTTCGCCAAGCAGGGGATTGGCATTTACTCCGTCGTGCAATCGGCATATCGTTCGCTGAACGTCCAGTTGGGGCGTCCGGGCCGCGACAAGGATATCGAGACATATCGCACCGTTTTGCGCGACTGCGGGCGTCTGGGGATTCCCGTGGCGTCTTACGATTTTCACCCTGGGAATACCTACACAACTAACATTGTCGAGCGGCGTGGTTACAAAGCTCGCGAATTCGACGTCAACGATTTCTGGACCAAAGTGGAAAAGCAGATGTTCGATCGTGAGTACTCCGCTGAGGAAATGTGGAGTAACTACACCTACTTCTTCAAAGCTGTGCTGCCTGCCGCCGAAGAGGCTAGGGTGACGCTTGCGCTGCATCCCGACGATCCGCCGCTGGCCAAGATGAATGGCGTTGCCAAGCTCTTCACCAACTACGATGGCTACCATCGCGCGGAGCAACTGGCAAATGGGAGCCGCTATTGGGGGCTGACGTTCTGCGCCGGCACTTGGGCAGAGGGCGGCGACAAGATGGGGAAGAACGTGTTCGAAATGATCAAGGATTTCGGCAGCCGCGGCAAGCTGATCGAAGTGCATTTCCGCAACGTCACTTCGCCGCTACCGCACTTCGTCGAAACTTTTCCCGATGACGGCTACATGGATATGTACCAGGTGATGAAGGCTCTGCGGGAAGTCCGTTTCACCGGCGCCGCGGAGCCGGACCACGTTCCGGAACTCATCGGAGAATCCGGGATGCGCCGGGCCGGCACGGCCTATATCATCGCGTATATGCGATCACTGTTGCGCCGCGCCAACGAGGAAGTCGGGTAGGTTTCTGCCCAGAGCAATCGTCGGGGGTGCCAGAGGCACTTCCACGGTGGCGGTTGCAGCGTACGCGGAACCGCCGTCGTTTGTCGTCCACGCTTCCAGCGTGAATAAGCGCGATCCTTCCGGGGCTACGGCGGGAAAGGGAACCGCAACGCTGGCGTTCCAGCGTCCACTGAGATGCAGATCGTGCTCCGTTTGCGCAAACATCTGGCCAGCGGACCAGGTCCACACGACGTTGCCTTCCGCATCGCGCAGCCGGAGATCATATTCCTGAGCGGACGCGAAGTGCAGCTTGCTCAAAGGCGAGAGCGTCTGGTCGATCCGCAGGGTCACAATCCAATTGTTGGCTGCCGGCCTTGGCAAGGCGGTAACCGTGAAGCCGCCGGAATGTCCCGCCGAGATAGATAGCGTTCCCCGGCTCGGGTTCGCCAACATCGCGTGTACCAGATTGAATGTCCTGGGGCCCGCAATGGTGTTCACGACGCGCTGCACCATCCCAATGTTCTCGGCAAACTGCTCGGAGATGTCGCCAATGTCAGCGCACGCGAAAACGACGTACTTGATTTCAAGTGCATTCCAACTCCCCGCAGGCCCATTGTGCGGCACCCGGTTCGCCTGAGGCTGCCCCATCTCGGGGCACTCCCGCCCGGCGGCCTCGAACCATGCGCCGGGGACGATTTCGAATGACGTCAGCATCAAGTCCGTTTCTCGCTCCTCGTCCCAATAAACGACATTTCCATACTCGTTCAAACGGACCAGGAGTCTGGTTGGGGTGTAACCCTTCAGCGGGTGATAGATGTGTTGATTCAAGAAAAATGGAGTGACCCCCACTTGAACTGTGAAAGACTGCCCCGTCACTGCGTCCTGGTAAGTCCACTGGTTGCCAGGTGCGATGGGCATGAAATCCGCGGCGGCCAGTGTCATGGTCGTGGCCAAGGTTAGTAGTAATCCGGTGCACAATAATAGCTTCATACATCCGCTCTTTGCGCACGAATAAGACCACAGCTATATTTTAGATCAAACTATTTTATTTCAATTATTTAGGACCGTTTCCCGACGGTCCCGGGCGCGTCTTTGTGCTGACATTTCCGCGCGCCGCTGAAATTTCAACACTATCGTCTTGAGGAGCCGGCCAGCGGCTGAATTTTCGCATTGGCCAGGGCACCGCTGAACTCCGTCATGTCGCCGACCTTTTTTCCCGGTGCCGGCAGCAGGCGCGTGGCCAGCGGTTTATTCCATTTGAATGCCAGCGTAGCGACGTCACCGACGATCCGAGCAATGGCGTCTTCGCTGGTATCCCCCGCGAGCGGCACTGTATCCACTCCGGCGGCGCAAACCGCCGAGTACGCCAAGATCGAATCCAGACCGTAGGTTCCCTCCGTCCAGCGTCGTGTCAGCGTGTCATCTTCCAAAACCGCAAGCATCAGCCCCGCATAGCCTGCCTGCTTCACCGGGACGGCCTGTACCGCGCGCGTGATGATGCCAGAGGCGGTTTCGGTACCTGGTGAGCCGAAGTGCGCGCCTGTGAACGATTCAATCGCGGCGCCGATCGAGACCGGGCCGCCTGGCGCCGGCGTCGGATCGAGTCCAGCGTAGGTCCATCCGCTGCCTGCTGCGGCTTTCATGGCCACCGCTTCCACGGCGCGTGCGTGAACGGTGAGCGCCTCGGTGAGGGCTTTCCCGGCGGTTCTCGGATCGTGCTCGCGCGCGAAGACGTCCATGACGACGTTGGCGCCTTCGAGTCCAATCGAAAAGCTGCGAGGGCCGCCGCTCGGGTGCCAGGAGCCGGGGTAGAACGGCCCGTAAGCCTTTATCATTGCCGCGGCCGCGAAGTGGAAGTTGCCCTGACCTTGCGGACTCCGTTCACCCACCGCCTTGATCACATGCGCGGCCTGCCGCACTGCGTTCCAGTGAATGCCATCCTCGCCCGCGGTCACGATTGTCGCGTTCAGGCGCATGCCGGGGATAGCCAATAGATCGGTCAGCACTTCGACTGGCGCAAGACTATCGCTATCTTTCGACATCGCGGGACCAATGCTTGCACCAAAGCGCAGCTTGCCCGCCAGATCGTCGATACCGCGCAGCACCTTCAGAGCATCCGCATGGCTCATGCCTTTCGTGTAGTCGGGGAAGGGCTGCGTGGTGATGCGGATGCCCGCCACATCGTAACCGGAGGCCTTGACTGCTTCCCGCACCTGACTCAGAAACTTGACCGTCTCCTCAATCTGCGCCGGATACGACTTGGCATCGATGTTGATGAAGCCAGTGATCGCGCGGACTTTGGGTTTCGCCGGTTCAGACGCCGGCAGATCAAGCGAACAGACCAGAGGGAGGAGTAAAGGCAGAACGCGTTTCAAATACACCATCCCATAAGTTTACGCCGGTGAAATCTTCACCGCGAGAGAAGATCGTCGATAGTAAAAACACGGCCGTTCGCGATGACATGCTTCACGTGATGCGCATTGGCAATGTTTTCGAGCGGATTCCCTTCGACAATCACCAGGTCGGCAAGTTTGCCGGGTTCAATGCTGCCGGCGTCCAGGCCGAGCGCCTTGGATGAGTTCACGGTGGCGGTCCGCAGTGCCTCGTATGGAGTCATCCCTGCCATAACATAAGCTTCCATCTCGCCATGCAGATTGAAGCCATTTGGTGTGTCCGTGCCAGCGACCACCAGGCCGCCAGCCCTCATCACGTCCAGGATCATCTTGCCCGTGCCGTCTTTGAAGTTGGCGAATAGCGCCGAGTTCTGCGGCCGCGGACGCGCCACTAGATCCTGCATCCACTGCGGATACAACGTGAATCGCGGGTCCTGGCGCATGGCCGGCTCCATCTCGAAGAGCTTCTCCACGCCTGGATTGGAAGTCATAGGGCATAAAATTCTACCGGACTTGCCGAACAACTGAATAACATCCTGATAGCTGCGCTGCAACGTCGCGATCTTGGGTGAATAGCCGCGGCGGCTGGTGGCGCCAGTATGCTCCGTGCTGTCCACGCCGAGGAACGCCGCCGGATAGATCTCGTGCGTCGCTACCGGGATGCCGATGCTATGCGCGAATTCCACCATCCGCTTCTGCTGCAGGTCAGGCAGGCGCACATAGCTCTTGAGAAGATCGAGCTGCAAGTCTTTGGCGCGCTGCAACTCCATCTCGAAGTGGGCGGGACTCGAAAGCGCAATGCCCATCTTGTAATAGGTCCGCTGCCATTCGAACAGCCAGCCCGACCCATAGACCCGTGGTCCGGGGCGCATGCCCGACTCATTGGCTTCGCGATCCTCTGCAGCTTCATAGGGAGTGTTGCCCGGGCTGCGCACAGTCGTGATCCCGAACGCGAGCCACGCTCGGCCCTGCGCTTCACCAAAATCTTTCTGCAGGTGCGAATGGTATTCGATCAGCCCCGGCATCACGTAAAGATTCGAACCAGTCGCGTCAATCACCATCGCGCCGGTGGTGCTCAGATTGGCGGAATGCGGTGTCACGCTCTTGATGCGATTGCCCTCAACTACGATATCCACGTTGTTGCGCGCGGCTTGGCTGTTGCCGTCCACCAGGTGCGCGGCGCGAATGATGGTCCGGGTCTTTGGAACTCCGGGCGTATATTTCAGGTCCACTGGGATCGTCTTGACCTCGCCGGTTTCGATGTCGACCGATTTGAGCTGATTGCCCAGCGCCTGATAGAGAATCCGCTTAGAATCGCCAAACCAGCTAGGCGCGTGGGCACTCTCCGCGGTCACATGCCGGGGAGGTCCCAGGGGCTCTCCGGACGGCGACACCGGCCACACCGCCAGCACGCCTTCGTAGATCGCTGCCATCTTGGTGCCATCCGGTGACCACACGGGGCCGCACTCACCGCGTGAGTCGATGGAAAGAGTCGGCACCGGCGCATACCATCTATCGCCGCCGCCACTCGACGACATCGTCAAGATCTGGTTGGTTCCCTCGCGAAATCGCTTGGAGTACGGCGCCACCATCGCCAAGGCAACGGTCTTGCCATCCGCCGACCACGTTGGAGTCCCGGGGGCGAAAAGGGAGTCGTGAATCTTGGTGACCTGGCCCGTCTCAACATCGATTACCGAGATATTCGATTCCCGCCACATTGCATTGACATCGAAGAAGGCGATCTTCTTGCCGTCGGGCGACCAGGTCGCCCCCTGCGGCTGCGTAGCCAGACGGGAAAGTTGCCGGTTACGGCCAGTCTTCATATCGTGAATCCACAACTGCAGCAGACTACCGCCCTTGTCGGAGGAATAAACCAACTGACTGCCGTCCGGCGACCATGCCGGATCGGTATCCAGATATTTGTCTTTCGTGATGTTCTCAGGCTTTCCGCCCACCGGCATGAGGTAGATATCGCCTAAGGCTGCGAAGGCGACTTTCGTTCCATCCGGCGAAATCACGGGCCGCACGATTCCCACGGCTTGGCGCGGCGCAGTGGAATCGAAATCGCGCTTGTGCGTGTAGAGGGTCGGGGTGACGACCAGCGTTGCACCGAAATCGATAGTCTGCGCATCGCCGCCATTCAGAGAACGCCGCCGGATCTTACCGTCTGCAACGTAATAGAACTCGGTGCGCGATGCCCACGATGCGCGAAACGCAAATGCGTTTTCGCTGGCGGTCAGCGGTTTTCCATCCACTTCCAGGTGACTCCCGCGATCGGCATCAGAGTGATAGACGATCTGGCCGCCGGGTCCCCACGATGGGGAATCCACATGCCCGGTGGCGGTCAGCACCTTGCGTTCCTTCGCATCCGCGACAGTTACCGCCCACAAGTCGCGACCCCCATTCCGCGTGGACGCAAACGCGATCTCCGTGTCGTCGGGCGACCAGGTGGGCATGGAGTCCTCGGCTGGATTGATAGTGAGCTGTTTGAATACTCCCGTCTTTAGGTCCAGCACCCAGATGTTGTAGTCGCTTCCCAGCGGGTTGCCCCGGTCGGACGAGAACGCGATCTTGGTTCCATCGTGCGAATAAACCGGCTCCCGGTCGTCGAAGGGACCCCACGTCAGCTTGTGTTGCTGCGTCCCGTCCGGCGCGATAGCCCAGACGTCATAGCCGCCATCGCGATAGCCAAAGTACGTGATCCACTTCCCGTCGGGCGCCCACATCGGCTGCCGGGCATCGTTGAACAGATCGGTGATGCGCTTGGCTGTTCCGCCAGTGGCCGGCAACGTCCAGATGCTGCCCTGCATATCGATGGCAAGGGTCTTGCCGTCAGGTGAGACGGCCACCGACATGGACGTCCCCTCGCTGACCGTTACATTGACCTGCGGTTTGACGGTCTGCGCGTCCAGACTCGCCGTGCCTAGGGCGAAGGCAACGCCCAATAGTAAAGTCCTCAAGCTCGCCGCTCCTTCGATGAAACCGATCCTTTATGGTTCTACCGCATTCGGGTCGTTCGATGTTAGGCAGGCGGAAGTGCGTGTAGAATATCCTCATGCCGCGCCGCATCTTTCTCCTGTTCATTTCCGCGCTCGCCTACGCTGGCGTCACGCGTGTCGAGATTACCCAGCGCCATGACCTTGCTCTCGTGAATTATGAGGAGATCATCGGCAAAGTGTATTTCGCCGTCGATCCGAAGCTGCCGTACAACGGGATCATCGTCGATCTCGACCGCGCCCCGCGCAATGCCCAAGGGCTGGTCGAATTCTCCTCCGATCTCTACGTCCTGAAGCCAAAAGATCCCGCCAAAAGCAACGGCACCGCGCTACTGGAGATATCCAACCGTGGTGGCAAGGGGATGCTGGGCATGTTCGACCTAGGCCTGAACGCCGAGCTCAAAACCGCCGCCGATTTCGGCGATCCGCTGCTCTTCCAATCCGGCTACACGCTGGTTTGGGTGGGTTGGGAATTCGACGTTCCGGACCGCACCGCAATGAAGCTCTACGCGCCCGTGATTCGCGGCCTCACGGGGTTGGTGCGCTCCGAAATCATCGTCGATCGCCGCAGCACCGCCGCGTCGCTCGCCGATCGTGCTCAGATTCCATATGCCGTTGCCGACCAAGCTTCCGCGACGCTTACAGTTCGCGACACACCCACCGGTTCCCGCACCGCCATTCCGCGCGATCAGTGGAAATTCAACGCGGCCGTTACGGGAATCGAATACGAAGCAGGCTTCGAGCCGGGCCGCATTTATGAGGTGGTCTACACCGGGAAAGACCCGGCTATCGTCGGACTCGGCCCGGCCGCCGTGCGCGACTACATTTCTTATATGAAGCAGCAGGGTGAAGTGAAGCGTGCGATTGGCTTCGGCACTTCGCAAAGCGGCCGCTTCCTCCGCAAGTTTCTCTACGATGGTTTCAATGCCGACGAAAAAGGGCGTCGCGTTTTCGACGGATTGTGGGCTCATGTTGCGGGCGCAGGGCAGGGAAGCTTTAACCATCGTTTTGCGCAGCCCTCGCGCGACGGCCACACTTGGATGAATTTCCTCTATCCAACCGATCTTTTCCCGTTCACTGACGAATCGGAAACCGATGGCGGCATCACCGACAGCATGCTCGCGCGCGCGAAGAAAGACGGTGTCGTCCCGAACATTTTCTACACCAACGGATCGTATGAATATTGGGGGCGCGATGCCGGGCTGATCCACACCAGCACCGATGGCAAGCAGACGATTGCGCCGCCGCCCACCACGCGCATCTATTACATCGCAGGCACGCAGCATGGCGCTAACGCCAAGCCTGAGAAGAACAACACGCAGAACCGGGCGAATCCGCAGGACTATCGCTTTGCCATGCGCGCACTTCTGGTCGCCATGAATTCCTGGATCACGGATGGAACCGCGCCCCCGGATTCGCAATTTCCGCGCGTCGATAAGGACAATCTGGTCGCGACGGGCGCTGTGGCGTTTCCAAAGATTCCCGGCGTGAAGCTTCCGTCGGAACCGAACTTCGCCCGGCATCTCGATTTCGGCCCGGATTTCGCGGCGAAGGGGATCGTTACTTACGATCCTCCAAGAGTCGGGACATCATTCCCAACCCTGGTGCCGCAAGTGGACCGCGATGGCAACGAAACCAGCGGCATCCGTTTGCCTGAACTCGCCGCGCCTCTCGCCACCTACACTGGCTGGAATCTGCGCGACGCGTCCATCGGCGCGCCGCAGGCCATTCAGAGCATGGTGGGTTCCTTCATCCCCTTCGCCCGCACCAAGGCCGAACGCGAGAAGACCGGCGATCCTCGTCCCTCGATTGAAGAGCGGTATTCGAGTAAAGAAGAGTATCTGAAGCGCGTGGACGCCGCCGGGCGTCAGTTGGTGAAAGACCATCTTCTGCTAGAGGGCGATGTCGCGAGAATCCACGAGAGGGCAAGTGCGCGCTGGGATTCGCTCATGCAATGAGTTTCCTCGATAATTTAGAAAACAACCTAAAAGCTCTTGAGAACAGGGACGAGAAGGACCCCGAAAAGGTAAAGCGCGAACAGGAGCGGCGCGAAGCGGAGAGGACTGCAGCCCTACTGCGGGCTCCCCATGCAGAGGCGCTGAAGAATTCCGCCTTTACAATGGACCTGCTCACGGAGTGCCGCACGATCGGACACGCCCAACGCGTGTTAGTCCAGTTCACTTGGTTGGGCGAGGCTCTGCGGCTGGACGCCAAGACCAAACGCATGGAATTGACACCGACGGCCAAAGGGATTACTGCCGTGCTCTCCGTCAACGGAGATGAGACGGAACGTGTTACCGTCGATCCCAAAAATGACGATGCCGCGGCGCTTGCCAAGCGTTGGTTAACTTAATGCCCCTGCCGGTAATCCCTAAGATCCTGCTCAATTTCTTCCAGGCGTGACGTCGCCGCGCTCACGGCAGGCGATGAGTCGGGATAGAGCGCTCTTGTCTCCGTCCATAAGCGTAAGGCCGTCCGGTATTCATCCAGAAGCGACTGATGCGTTGAGCTCATTGCCGCGATGGCGTCCATGCCTGTTTGATGTGGAAAGCGGCGGTAAGGTTGCGTGACCTTCATCGACTCGGCGCGACTACCATTTCCTGCCACGAATCCTG
>CAZDGT010000090.1:0-5513 GCA_964504905.1 uncultured Bordetella sp.
ACCGTGGCCAGCATGCCCATATGATCGGCTGCCACGCGGTCCATGTGTTTCGCCGCGGCCGCGACGCCGCGAAAGAAATTGCCGCCTCCCACCACCAGGCCGATCTGCACACCGGCCTTGGCTACTGCAGCAACTTCTTCCGCCAGCGCTTTCACGCGCTCCGCATCCAGGCCGAAGGAACCTTCTCCGGCCATGACTTCGCCGCTGAGTTTGAGCAGAATCCGCTGATATCGGGGCATGGTTTCACCGCGCCCGGCGGAGGCGCCCTGTGCGCTCACTGAGCTACTCTCCGGCAGTTTCTTCGGCTGCGGCGGTATCGCCCACTTTGAAGCGGACGAAGCGCGCCACCGAGATGTTCTCGCCGAGCTTGGCGATCTTGGACTTGATCAGATCGGCGATAGTGGTGGTATTTTCCTTGATGAACGGCTGCTCCATCAGGCAAACTTCTTCGTAATACTTTGCCAGCCGGCCTTCGACAATTTTGTCGAGAATCTTCTCAGGCTTGCCTTCGGCAAGAGCCCGCGCGCGCGCGATATCTTTTTCCTTGGCGATCGCAGCCGCGGTCACGTCCTCGCGCCGCACGAACTGCGGATCGGCGGCGGCCACTTGCATGGCCAAGTCTTTCACCAGTTCCTGAAAGTCGTCGGTACGCGCCACGAAATCGGATTCGCAATTGACTTCGATCAGCACGCCGATTTGCGCGCCTGCATGAATGTAGTTGCCGATCACGCCCTGCTTGGTGGTGCGCGTCGACTTCTTTGCCGCAGACACTATGCCGGCCTTGCGCAGCACGACTTCCGCTTCGCCCAGATCGCCCTTGGATTCCACGAGCGCCTTTTTGCACTCCATCATTCCGGCCCCGGTGCGTTCCCGGAGCTGCTTCACTAGCTGTGCACTGATATCCATAATTTCCTCACGCAAAACACACTACGCGCGTTTCTTTCCCTTTGTACCCAGCGTCGGTCAGTTGGTCTGAACGGCTTCGTCCACGATTTCGGCAGCCGGCCCTTTGCGCGGCAGCGACATCGAGGGCAGGTCGTCGTCCGGCATGGATTCCGACATCAACTGCTCGGAGTACTTAGGATCCATTAACTGTGCGTACTCTGGGATATCTTCCACCGGCGTTTCATCGGTGATGATCTTCTCCGCGGTGAAATCCTGCTCGCTGGCCAGTTGGCGGCCCTCCACAACGGCATCGGAGATCTTCGTGGTAAACAGGCGGATGGCGCGCAGCGCGTCATCGTTGCCCGGAATCACGTAGTCCACCTTGCTCGGATCGCAGTTGGTATCGACCACGGCAACCACGGGGATGCCCAGCTTGCGGGCTTCTTCGACGGCGATGGCTTCCTTGTTGGAATCGATCACGAACAGCAGGTCCGGCAGCCCGTTCATATCCTTAATGCCGGACAAGTTCTGGTTCAGGTGCTTGCGCTCCCGTTCCAGGCGGATCACTTCCTTCTTGGCGCGGCCGTCCCAGGTGCCTTCGGTGGCCATCGCGTCCAACTCTTTTAGACGTTTGATGGACTTCTGCACCGTGGCCATGTTAGTCAGCAATCCGCCCAGCCAGCGCTGGTTGACGTAGTATTGACCCGAGCGCGTTGCCTCTTCGGAGATGGCTTCCTGCGCCTGCCGCTTGGTGCCCACGAAAAGAACGGTTTTGCCCTGCGCGGCCATTTCGCCCACGTAGCGCATCGCGTCCTTGAACAGTTTGAGAGTTTTCTGCAGATCTATGATGTAGATCCCATTACGTTCGCCAAAGATGTATTCTTTCATCTTTGGATTCCAGCGCTTGGTCTGGTGCCCGAAGTGAACGCCAGCTTCGAGCAATTCTTTCATGCTAATCGACGGCAAAATTCCTCCTTGCCTGCACTATGGTTGAACCCGGAATCCACGGCCCAAAGCGGAATTTGTGGCCCGAGTGAAACGACCGATGGCGGCGGACCTTCGGGTCCGCCAAAAAAACAACGAATTCGTTAGCGCTTCGAGAACTGGAAGCGTTTACGAGCGCCCTTCTGTCCGTACTTCTTGCGCTCATGCTCACGTGCATCCCGCGTGAGGAAGCCCAGCTCTTTCAGCTTGCCGCGCAGCTCGATGTTGAACTCCAATAGCGCGCGCGCAATTCCCAGCTTCGCCGCACCGGCCTGGCCCGTGGGCCCGCCGCCGGCGGTATTGATCAAGATGTCGAACTTGTCCGCGGTCTCCGTCGCCAGCAGGGGCTGCTTCACAATGGCGCGCGCCGTATCGCTGGGGAAATAATTTTCGAACGTCCGCCCGTTCACCGTGATCTTGCCGTCGCCCGGACGCAAAAACACTCTCGCCACCGCGCGCTTGCGGCGGCCCGTACCCAAATGTTGCACTAATGCCACGTCTATTCCTTCTCCTCTGCGCGCTAGATCGCCAAAGCCATGGGCTTCTGCGCGTCATGCGGGTGCTTAGGACCCGCGTATACCTGCAGCTTCCGGTACATCTGCTTGCCTAGCTTGTTCTTCGGAAGCATGCCTGAAATCGCCTCTTCCACCATCCGCTGCGGACGGGTCTCGCGCACTTTGCGGGCGCTGGTTTCCGTGAGCCCGCCGGGATAACCGGAGTGACGGCGATAAAGTTTCTGTTCTTCTTTGCGCCCCGTGAGACGCACCTTCGCCGCATTGATCACGATGATGTGATCGCCCATGTCAATGTACGGCGTGTAGCTGGGCTTGTGCTTGCCCATCAAAATGTTGGCGGCCTTGGTGGCCACGCGCCCCAAAACCAGGTTTTCCGCGTCGATTATGTGCCAGTTACGCGGAATATCCTTGCCCGAGGGAATTACGGTTTTCATGTAGACAGACCTTCTCCGTGCTAATCGTTCAGGATACAAGCTTAGCGAATGGGGCAAGGGGCTGTCAAACAGGCAATGCGTTCGAAGCGGCGAACGCTCGTTTATGCCACAATCAGCCTAGAGAATGATTACCGCCTCCGCCTACGATATTCACGTGGAGAAACTATTCGACCGGATGAAACGATTGCATGCCGCGTTGTCGGGTGCCGGTATCGGCTACCGGATCATCGGGGGCATGGCTGTCTATCTTCAAGTCTCGGAACGTGATCCGGGGAAAGCCCGCCTGACTCGCGATGTGGACGTGGCTGTCAATCGCATGGAACTGGAGAGGATCGCCGCCGCCGCTGTCCCATTTGGATTCCACTTCCGACATATCGCAGGCGTCGATATGTTGCTCGACGACGCCGAACCGCGGGCCAGCAGCGGCATTCATATGGTGTTCGCCGGCGAGAAAGTCCGCCCCGAATATCTTGAGCCGGTCCCGGGCTTCTCTGAGCCTACGCGTACCGCCGAAGGCATTCTGATCGCGCCGGTGGGGGACTTGGTCCGCATGAAGCTCACCAGCTTCCGCTTGAAAGACCAAGTCCATATTCAAGACATGGATTCCGTGGGGTTGATCACCCCGGAAATCGAAGATTCTCTTCCGGAAGCACTGCGCGAGCGCCTGCAAAAAGTTCGCGCCAGCGAGTAGGCTGCGTCGTTTACTGCTAACATCGCGGTTAGATGCTGCGATCCTTCGTTCTTCTCTTACTTTGTCTGCCGCCTGCTATCGCGCAACAGACCGCCCCCGCTTCCACGGATCCCGAAAGTACCTTCAGCAAGGTGCTGGGCATGGTCAGTCCTTCCGAGCCCGGTGAGTTGACTGAGAAGAAGCGCTTTCATTTATATCTGCTCAGCACGGTGGGTCCCGTACCGATCGTGGGAGAGGCCATCGGGGCTGGCTTGAGCCAGTGGGAGAACACGCCGAAAGAATGGGGCCAAGGTTGGAACGCTTACGGGAAGCGCTTCGGCAGCAATCTCGCCTACAACGGAGTTCGCCAAACCATCACCTACGGGACCTCCATCGCTTTTCACGAAGACAACCGCTATTTCGCTTCACATAAGAATGGTTTCTGGGCACGCACAGGCTACGCAGTTCTGAGCACCGTGACGGCGCGGCACCCCGACGGCAGCCGGGCATTTTCGGTTTCCGCGGTGACGGGCGTGGTAGGTGCCAGCGCAATTTCCAGTATGTGGGGGCCGTCAAGCTGGAAGGGCGCAGACAACATTGCCGCGAACGCCGGTGTTTCCTTTGCAACCACCGCCGGTTTCAATATCGTCAGGGAGTTCCTGTCCGATATTCTGCACCGTCCTCGCAAGTAGCGTCCGCTAGGCCTTGGGCGGCGGCAGCACAGGGGCGTGTGTCAGCAACATGTCTTCGAACGAATAATCCTGCTTAACGCCTTTGTGGCGCAGGTACCACTTATAGGTTTCCTGCAGCCCTGTGGCGAAATCGGTAGGTTTAAACTTCAGTACACGCTGGGCTTTCGCGGTCACTTGGGTGATGGGCGGCATATCGAAATAGATTCCGAAATACATCTTCGGACCCATCGGATGCCCCCCTGCGCGCAGCAGGTAGTCACGAGGGATGCGCACGAATTTCACCGGCTTGCGGCAGATCTTGGCCAGCGCCTCGACGAATTCCGATTGTGCCACTGGGCGTGCGTTGGCGATATTGAATGCGTGCCCCACGGCGGTTTTCTCGTCCATGGCGCGCAGCGCCGCGCGGACCAGGTCCTTCACGTAAACGAATTGCATCAGGCGTCGGCCGTCGCCAGGCAGAATGATGGAGCGCCCGGCGCGCAGCCGGTCCCAAAAAAATGCCTCCCGATACATCGGGTTTTCCGGGCCATAGATGAACGGCGGCCGCAGCGTTACCGCAGGCAAGCCGACCCGCTGGTGCAGGCGGAATAATGCGCGCTCGCTCATGGCTTTGTTGCGCGTGTAGAGATCGGCGGCGTCGTCTGGGGCCAGCGCATCCCCTTCGTGATGGTTCAGGCCGTCTCCGTAGGCCGCCACGCTCGACATGAAAATGTAGCGGTGGAGAGGGCCATTGATGGCGCGCACAGTTCCTTCGACTTGCGCGGCCGTGGTGCCTCGCTGCCAGTCATAGACGTTATCGAAGACAACTTCAAAACTCTTGCCGGCCAGCGCGGCCTTCATGGCTTTGGGATCGTTGCGGTCCGCAGTAAGATTTTTGACTTTGCGGCCGAGGTCATGTTTCGGCTTGCGGTGCAGGACCGTCACAGCGTGCCCGGCCTTGAGTAACTCGGCCACCAGGTGACGGCCGATGAACTGCGTTCCTCCGATAACCAGGCAATTCATGCGAGAGATCAAAAAATGGGGACCATCACGATTTTCGCCTGCACCCAGTCCGTGGCGAAATTAGTGACGATCCCCATTCTTCATTCTAATCGTAATATTCGAGTCCCAAGTGTGTGATGAGATCTTCGCCGCGCATCCAGCGCAGAGTGTTCTTCAGCTTCATCAGCTGAATGAAAACGTCGTGCTCGGGATACAGGCCCGGTGCTGTCATGGGAGCTTTGAAATAGAAAGACAGCCACTCCTGAATGCCGCGCATGCCGCAGCGCTGCGCCAGATCCATGAAGAGGACCAGATCCAGCACCAGGGGAGCGGCCAGGATGGAATCCCGGCA
>CAZDGT010000091.1:0-1723 GCA_964504905.1 uncultured Bordetella sp.
CAAGTAATTCCGCCCGCTCCTGGAAGCGCCCGGTCTTCTGAGACAGGTCAGGCATGGCTTCAGGAAGCGGTCGACTCGACGATCTTCACACTCGCGCTGGCGCCGATGCGGGACGCGCCCGCCTCCGCCATCTTGCGAAGATCCTCGAGTGAGCGTATCCCCCCGGAAGCCTTCACTCCCATCTCCTGACCCACAACCGCGCGCATGAGAGCGATATCGTGTGCGTTGGCGCCCGCGGACGAAAAGCCCGTAGACGTCTTCACAAAATCCGCCCCGGCCAGTTTCGCCAGCGTGCAGGCAATGGCCTTCTCATTGTCATCGAGCAGCGCCGTTTCGATGATCACTTTCACGATGGCGCCCGCGCGATGACTGGTATCGACGACTGCCTGAATATCCAGCTTCACCGTATCCCAGTCGCCCGACTTCAGTGCCCCGACATTGATGACCATGTCAACTTCCTGGGCACCCGCGCGCACCGCCGCCTCCGTCTCCGCACGCTTCGATTCGGTGGTAGTTGCTCCGAGCGGAAAGCCGACCACGGTACACACCTTGACGGGGGACCCCTTCAGCTCCGCGGCAACCAGCGGCACCCAGTAGGGGTTTACGCAGACACTGGCAAAGCTGTACTTCCGCGCCTCGCGGCAGATTTTGACGATGTCGTCGTGCTTGGCTTCAGGCTTGAGCAGGGTGTGATCGATGAGCGCGGCGATGGTGGGATCGATGCGCGTCAGCCGGTCGCTCGCCGACACGCGGTCCGCGCCCGCTGCCACAATGTCCTTTGTCTTCCGCGCACACGTCTGAGCACATCGCTGCACACAACCAGGGCACACCAGTTCCGGGATGTTTAGCCCCTCTGCCTTCGACGAGCGGAGGCCGGCAGTACGGGCAAGAATCTCCTCGCCTATCTGCGCTACGAGTTGTTCGAGTGCGGCGGAGTCCACGTGGCGAAGCGTCTTTCGATTGCGGTGATCTTGTCGACCCGGGCGGCGTGCCGGCCACCTGCGAAACGAGTAGCCAGCCAGGTACGAAGAACCTCCTCCGCCTGGGTCACCGTGAGGAGGCGGCCGCCAAGCGTAAGGACATTAGAATCATTGTGTTCGCGGCTATTCCGGGCGGAAGCTTTATCATAACATAGGGCCGCCCGGATGCCCGGCACCTTGTTCGCCGCCATCGCCGAACCGATGCCTGCGCCGTCAATCAGCACGCCCCGCGAGGCCTCGCGCCGTGCCACGATTTCGGCTACCGCCAGCGCGATATCGGGGTAGTCGGCCGCCTTCTCCTCAAACACTCCCACGTCCCTGACCGTCAGGCCAAACTCGTCGAACACCGCCCGTAGAGCCTCTTTCATCGCAAACCCGCCGTGATCGGACCCGATGGCCACGATCCGCTCCGGGTCGGTCACCACGGGAGACTCGCCCTTGGGCAGTTCCACCAGCCGGATTCCCCGCTCGCGAGCCAGATCCCGCGCCGACGGCGTCAGGATCGTTCCCGCGGCAATCCTCAGCTCACCCGACACGGGAATGTCGCGTTCGGTTATGACAGCTCTCATCCGTAATCCTTAATTGTAGGGGTTATGACGATTCCTGCGCTCGGAACAAATCGGAAGTTGCGGTGTCTAATCCGGAGCGGTAGACAGGCTCACCAGGAGGGGCGGCTTGCTCGAGGCAAGGAATCTCACAAAGTTCTATGGGCGCGTTCCGGCCGTCCAGAGCGTCAGCTTCAC
>CAZDGT010000092.1:0-13738 GCA_964504905.1 uncultured Bordetella sp.
CATGTTGCGTGGAGTAATAGCTATTGGCGTATGCCAGGCTGCCGATGATGAATCCCGCCGCTAGAAACATCGTGAAGAAGAACAGCGCCATAGTGATCGTAAAGGAGTTCAGCAGCGGGATCAGCGCCAAAGAAAAACTGAACAGCGTCAGTGCTGAAAACATCCGCCGCAGTGCGGATAAGTCCGCGCCCGATTTCATGAAGCGGTCCGTGGCCCAGCCCCAGAAGAAATAGCCGACTTCCCAGCCGAGCGGCGGAATCCACAGCACGGCTCCGATCTGCGCTTGGGTCTTATGTAGCGGGCCACTCAAATAAAGCGACGACTCATACAGCACGAAGCCCAGGGGCACGGAGCCCAACCCGTAGGCTGCGATCAACGCCCATACCTGCGGCTGGTTCCAGCGCAGTGCCGCACTTCCGCCGTGGGATTGCGCTCGCCCCGCCGGCGCATGATTCGACAAGTCCTCTCGCCGTGACAATACCGTCCAGATCAGCAGCCACAAGGCTCCGATGGCCCCGGTGAACCAGAACGCCCCGCGCCATCCCCATGCCAAAGCGATCGGTGTGACGATGATCGGAGTAATGATCGCGCCCAGCGAACCCCCGCTATATGAAATCGCGATCCCGCGCGAGCGGTTTTCGACCGGCAGCGTCTGCATCGCGGTTCGCATGGAACCTGGGAAGGTCGCGCCCTCGCCGAAACCCAGAATGGCGCGTGCCGCCGCAAAACCCCGAAAGCCGAGAGCAAACGCGTGGCTCACGGATGCGAAGGACCAAAGCGCCACCGCCAGCGTCATGCCGCGCCGGACGCCAATACGGTCCAGGATCACTCCCCATACCGGGTTACCCAACATGTAGGCGATGGAGAACGCCGAGATGATGAATCCGTATTGCTCCGCGCTGAGTCCGGTATCGTGCAGGATCGTCGGCGCCAAAAGCGCCAACGTATTGCGGTCGATGTAGCTGATCACCGAGACCAGCATCATCGTGAGGACCGGAAGCCAGCGCATCAGGTCTTTCGGAACACGAGAACCGCGTTCAATCCGCCGAACGCAAATGAGTTGGAAAGCGCCCACTCGATGCTGGCCGGGCGTGCGGCATTCGGGACCACATCCAGCGCGCAGGCCGGATCGGCCTCCGTAAAGTTGACTGTTGGCGGAATCAGGCCATCGTGTAGAGCAAGCAGCGTCGCGGCCGCCTCCAGCGCCCCGGCAGCGCCCAGTGCGTGACCGTGCATCGATTTGGTCGAACTCACCGGCAGCTTGTCCGCATGGGCGCCAAAGACTTCGCGAATGGCCTGTGTTTCAGTGACATCGTTTGCCTGCGTCCCGGTGCCGTGTGCGTTGGTGTATCCGATGGCATCTGGCGCGACACCGGCGTCTTCCAGCGCGGAACGCATCGCCCGCGCTGCTCCGGCGGGAAGCGGCAGAGTTAAGTGAAAGGCGTCCGAAGACATGCCAAACCCCGCGATCTCGCCCCAAATTTTGGCTCCGCGCGCGCGTGCGTGATCCAGTGGTTCCAGAAGCAGCATCGCTGCACCCTCTCCCAGGATCAACCCTTTGCGATCGCGCGAAAACGGACGGCACGTATCCGGCGACACGATGCGCATCGCTTCCCAGGCCTTCAGAAACCCCATTGAGAAGGGCGCTTCCGACCCACCGGCGAGGGCAGCGTCCACCACACCGTTACGCACCATCCAAAACGCCTGACCGATGGCGTGGCTTGCTGACGCGCACGCTGTCGAAACCGTGTAGGACGGCCCGGTGATTCCATACTCAAGAGCGATGCGGCTGGTCCCGGCGTTGCTCATCGTACGCGCAATAGTCAGGGGATGAATGCGCGTCGCGCCTTCCGCGTAGAGACTATGGAACTCGCGATCCTCGCTGGTACGCCCGCCGCTCGAAGTCCCGGTGACGACGGCCGTGCGTGCTCCGCTCAGCTCAGACTCCGCAACCGCCTCCCGCGCCGCGATCAAGGCAAACTGGGCGAAGCGATCCAGCAGGTCGGCGTCCTTCTCCTCCATGTAATCGGACGCCCGGAATTCCCGCACTTCGGCGGCGTTGGGGAATCGTAACGCCCCTTCCGGAACCAGGGTCATTGGCCGAATAGCGCTGCGGCCTTCGCGCAGAGATTCCCAGAAGGAAGTGCGTGTAGATCCCGGCGCTGCGATGACGCCGATGCCTGTCACTGCGACTCGGCGCGTCATCCCTGATGGGCGGCGGCCTTCGCAGCGACCAGCTTCTCAATGCCTTCCACCATCTCGCGAACGGACTTAATTTGCACTGCCTGGTCGTCCGGGATGGAAATGTCGAATTCGTTTTCGATGGCGAACAAAATGTTCATACCGTCGAGTGAATCGAATTTTAGCTCCGCGAAAGTGCTGTCGATCGCTATGGATTCCGGCGGCAGGTGCTGAGTATTTGCAATCACCTGAATCACGCGCGTGCTCAACTCGTCGGGCATAGAATCTGGCTGACGGTTTCAAACCGCAGTCCGCGCTCCTTTAGTGCGGGTATGATCGCTTCCACGGCTGCCAGCGTTGCGCCGATGTTCGGAGCCGGCTCCGTTACGCGCCCATCATGCAGGCAAAAGATGTGGCCCGGGCCGGCGCGGCTCAGGAAGAGCTTCGTAATGCGAGGCGCCGGCCACTTCCAATCGTGTCCAATGGTGCCCCACATGACTCCCAATAGCTCCAGCCGCTGTTGCGCGCTCTTCAATCCAAACCATCGTACCCCATACGGAGCGCGAAACAGCCGCGGCGTGACGCCGGTATAGTGCCGGATCTTTTCCTGCGCCGCAGCCATTTCCCGGTACATGAAGTCGCCCGAGCAAAAATCGAAGCGCGGATGCGAGTCGGTGTGATTGCCAATTTCGTGGCCGGCGGCGGCAACGCATTGTGCGACTTTAGGCAGGCGTTCGACGTTCTTGCCGCACATGAAGAATGTTGCCGGAACATCGTGACGCGCCAGAATCTTCAACAGCGCAGGAGTCGATTCACTCGGCCCATCGTCGAAAGTGAGTGCAATAGCGGGGCGGTTTGAATCGCCGCGATACACGGACGGCCCGAATACACTAGACGACCGCCCGCGCACGGCATAGGCAAGCAGACCTCCGGCCGCGAGCAGGCCTGCAGATCCCCCGACAATCGCCCCATTCGGCATGAAAACAATGATACCGCTGAGGCTAGCTGTTCTTGGATGAAACCCAATCGGCCATCGCAAGACTCTCTGGATCGCCGGCTTCGCGCAGGCCATCGATGACTCCCTGCCTATCCTCGGCCACGCGATTCTGGCTAACCTTCCACTTCCCTTCCAGGCGCGTGATGGGGATCTCGATTCCAACGATGGCCTTCAGTTGGGCCTGTATGAAATCATGAGGCGCATCATCAACGCTCCAGGGGGTGGCAAACGGCGCTTCGTGGAGCTCCGTGAGCGCCTTTACATTGCGTTCCAGGAGCTGTGGATCTTCATAAGTCCGGAGCGGCCCATGGGCGTGGACCACCACGTAATTGTATGTGGGCACCACCTTCCCCGTGGCATCTTTCGTGGGATACCAGGAAGGTGTGATGTAAGCGGAGGGCCCCTGAAAGATAGCGAGTGCATCAACGGAAGGAAGCGAATCGCGCCACTGCAGATTCATCCGCGACAAGTGCCCGCGCAGGGTCCCTAGCGGTCCGGTCTCCGCATCAAGAACCAGCGGAACGTGGTTGGCGATCAATCCCTCTGGGCCCAGCGTAACCAACACCGCCAGCGCCCGCTCGCGGACCAACTGATGGAGTACTTCGGGCCGCTCTTCCCGAAAGTGGGGAGGATTGTACATGCCGCGTCCAGGCTTCTAGCGCGGAACGAACTTGAAGTCGGATAGCCCGATCTCGTCGCTGCCCTGAATCAGGAAGGCGAACTTGCCGTCCGTGAATTTGCGGCCGGGCTCTTTCCAAGTATCCAGCACCAGCCAGTTATCGCCGTTTTGCAGGCGGTGGATCAACTGCCCCGGCGCAACGTCAACCTGGACCGTGTACGCCATTTCCTTGTCATTCAGTCCGTGGTCGAATTTGCCGCGGTCGTAGGTCTTCCCCGCCTCGATCACCTTAGAGGAAAGCGTTTTACGATCCAGTTCGAAAAGGTCGTAGTTTTTAGCGTCTGTGTATTGCACGGCCCAACGGATACGCCCCCCGCGGAAGAGGCTGCCGCCGCGCAACAGACGAATGGTAAACGTGAACGTTCCGTTAGCCGGCAGCTTGTACGGAATGACGCCGCCGCCCTTGTGCGTCCACAGGTAGCCTTGCTTGCTCCAGGCATTGGGGTCGTCAAAGTCCGCCATGCCAAATAACTTGGGTGCGGGCGGAGGCGCGGACACCACCACCTTCGCCAAAGCCAGTTCTAAAGGGTGAGTCTCGCCCGCAGCCACTTGCAGACGTTCCGTTCTGTCCGTGTAACCCGGAGCCTTGGCTGTAAAAACATAGCTCCCCGGCGGCAGATCCACTTGGTTGCCCCGCAGATCGCGGTTTTGCGCTTCATCGGCACGCCTGTAGACTACGGATGCATCGGCCGGCGTACGGGTCAAGCGCACCGTCCCGATCATTGCCGCCATGACAACGTCTCCGCCAGCGAGGGCCACGGTGCGTCCCGCCACGAACTGGCGCTGCAGGCGCTTAGGCGAATACTGCTCTTTGCGTAACTCGATGGTGTGATCGCCCGGAGGCACCGCGTTCGCGGTGAAGGACCCATCGCCACCTACGGTTCCCACGGATTTCTGATCGAGCAGCACTTCGGCGCCGGGAGTCGCCTCACGGATTTGCAGCATAGCCACCTGCGGCAGCGGCTGCATCTTGAATTCGAGGCGGACTTCCGAGCCTTTCTTGACCTCGGCTGTCTGCGCGCCGGTCAGCTCAAATCCGTCTTTCGCTACACGAACGCTCACCTCTCCCAGCGTTTGGATTCTCACTTGGCCCCGCTGGGTCTTGCGTGGATATTCCTTGCCATTCAAAAACACCCGGACATTGTCTTCCGCCGTGGAAATAATAAGCGTCCCGATATTCACGTCGGACTTGAGGAATGCGGTAAGCGTCGGCCCAGGACTGAAGCTCTCCGAGAGGTTGTGTTGATCTTTACCTTCGCCGACGGCAATTTCATTCACACCAGGACGGAAACCCGTCAAATCCACGCCGGCGGGACTGGCGTCAGGCTGAGGCTGGCCGTTGAGCGCCAGTTTCGTCGCGCTACTGGTAACTACGCGCGCTTTCGTGCCCATGCTCGAGACCAGAAGGGCATTTAGATTTCGCGCCGCGACCGGGCCGCTGATCACAGGCTGCTGCGCGTCGGCGACTTCGAGCGTAAACGAGGCCTCCCCGCCCTTCGATGTAATCTTGACGGTGTGTTTTCCGGCCGGCATTTTGTTGATGAGGAATTGACCGTCTTGCAGATCGGCGGGCGGCTGGTCGTCGACGCTTACTTGCCCCTGCGGCAGGTCTGTCAAGATGCGCACCATCTGCGGCTGGGGCTCCAACTGCAGACTCAGTGCCGCCGCCTGCCCGGGGGTAACTTTCACGACGCTCGCCGAAGGCTGATACCCATCGAGAAACGCCATTACCTGGTAATCGCCTGGCGGTAGCTGAACCGTGCAATTGGAGTTGCACTTGGGCTCGCCGTTGATGCGAATCGATGCTCCCGGAGGCATCGTTGTCATTTGGACCGCCACGCCGGCGTTCAGATTCCGTTTGCGGGCCTGGTTCACCAGGAGTACTAGAGCAACGATTGAGACCAGGGCGCCGGCAATTGCTCCCAGAAGCAGCGCTCGCTTCCACGTGCCGCCGGTAGCCGCGCGTGGGGGCGGCGGGGGCGCTTTAGGCGGTCCTTGTACATCCGAGATTGGGGGCGTCTGGAACGCCGAGGACGACGTCGCAGAAGTGGGCAAGCCAGAAGGCGCCGCGGCAGGCAAGGGGGGCGGCGGCAATGGGGCGGGCAGGTCGGTCGACGCCGGAATCTGAATAGTGCCGGTCTGGCCTAGCTGTTTCAACGCCGTGCCCCGTGCCACCACTCGCTGCTTGACCTCGGTCGCGGCAAGCTGGACCTCAAAATCGCCTGGATGCTCTTTGGCCAACTCGTCCAGCCGGAAGAATATCGGCTTCAGTCCGGCCAACAGCATCACCTGGTCGATTTGCTCGTCGAGGAGCTTCAGTTCATCCAGCGGGTTCTGGTTTACCGGTCCCACGATGTTATCCTACCCTACCCTAGCTTTCGGCAGCGATCAGGGCTTCCTTCAGGCCGCTTCCCGCGGCTAACCTCTTAAAAGAGATGCCCGAAGACTCTATTTGTTTCATGTGGATTCACAGCTTTCTGGCCAATAGCAGGGTCATGTCGTCGGCCAGTTCGCCGTCCCCGGACCAGTCCCGTACCCCTTGCCAGACGGCGGCCACAATCTGGTCTTCGCTCTGATGTGCGTGGCGGCAAATCAGTTCAGCCAGGCGATCTTCCCCAAACATCTCGCCATAGGCGTTTTCGGGCTCGCTAATGCCATCGGTAAAGAAGACTAGCAAATCCCCGCTGTTCAGTTCCACCTGGCTTTCGGTGTAGCTGGCGAGAGGAAAGGCGCCCACCACCATTCCGTTCACTTCCAGGCGTTCTACAGATCCCTTTCGCACCAGCAGAGGGGGCAGGTGGCCCGCGTTAGTATATGTGAAGACCCTGCGGGGTTCGTCGTAAGTTCCGGCGCAGAAAGTCGCGAACTTTTCCGGAGACGTGGAAGCGTGCAGCTGCTGGTTCACGCGGCTGACCAGTTGCGAACTGGAGATGGCCGACTCCGCCAATTGAGTGCGCAGCGAACTCTGGAGAGACGCCATAAGAAGGGCCGCCGAAATCCCCTTGCCCGCCACATCGCCGATGGCCAGCAGGACGCGGTCGCCCCAGAGCGCCTCGTAGTCGAAGTAGTCACCTGAAACCACGCGTGCTGGCCGGCAAACGCCGGTCACGCGCAAGGAGTGTGCAGTCAGCGCCGTGCGCGGGTATAACCGGCTCTGCACTTCACTCGCGATATCCATCTCCGATTGCAGGCGCTCCTTTTCCTTGGCGACCGTAAGTAGATGCTCAACGCTTTCCGTCATTCGGTTGAACGAATGGCTCAGGTCGGCGAGTTGGTCTCGCCCCTGGACCTTGATGCGATGCGAAAAGTTACCCTCGGTGGCGCGTTGCGTGCCTTCATACAAGCGGTGAACCGCTCCAGTCATGGAACGCGTGAGACGCACTCCGATGATGAAGGCCACCAACTCGACGATCACGAACAGGCCGGCCAGCAAACTCAAGATGAACAAGGGGACCCTCTGTGCAAGATCGGCATCTGGGTTGTACATCGCGACGGCCACGGCGGTGGCGCGCGAACGCACCGCCACAATGAGCGGTTCCGGCCGTTTCCCCGGGCGTTCCCAATCAAACGTCGGAATGGCGGCAAACCATCGGACTTCGGGATCGAAGATATCCAGCGGCGCCGGCGCGCGGCTGGCGGGAACAGTGCCCTGCGGCGCTTGCGACAACGGTGGGCCCGGCAACCCCGGAAGGCTGCCGAAACCAACCTGCCCCATATGGGGCACCAGCGAGCCGAGAAAGGCGGGAGTCAGCGGCATGGTAACGGTCACATCGCTCGCGGAGGTCTTACGATGGCTCCACAAATACCATTGGCCCTCCCGCTGGATAACGCCGCTCACGTTTCCCCAGCCGTCTTTCGGAGCTGGTATTTGCGCGGCCTCCGGATAGTGGATTTCATGGCCCGATTCTCGCTTCAGCACGGCAAGACCGGGATACAGATCGCGGTATACCGAATCGCTCCTGGGCTCGGAGGCGTGGGCTTGCGACAGGCTCTCACCCAATAACTGAAGACCAGTTATGCGGCGGTCGAGCTCGCTGGTTACCAGGTAGACCGCCATCTGACCGGCAATAAAGTGTAGCGCCACCCACGCGAAGGTGCCAAGCAAAAGGAGGGGCACAACAGCCATGAACAGATATGCTGCCAGCAGGCGGTTGCGCAGCCGCCAAATACCGCGGCGAAGCGCCATGCGCGCCAGGCGAAACGCCAGCCAAATCCCCGAAGCGTAAACTGCGAGCCGCAACGCCTGGGAGGGAGGAACGACGGGCTGCGCGGCAAACAAGAGCAGGAACAGCAGTCCAGACCACCCCAAAGCTCGACGGACGCTATGCAG
This sequence comes from uncultured Bordetella sp., assembly GCA_964504905.1. Lineage (GTDB taxonomy): Bacteria > Acidobacteriota > Terriglobia > Bryobacterales > Bryobacteraceae > Palsa-187. The sequence continues at coordinate 8,188 of CAZDGT010000092.1, forward strand.
GCGGGAGAGCATCGGCCTTATACTTGCGACTTGGCGATGCCAGGCACTTCGTGATCGTCCTGCAGATAGTACTTCGTCAATCCAGTTTCGAGTTTCTTGAATGCATCATCCACGTCGTCGGCGAATTCGAATAGGTGAACGTCATCCGGCGCGATCATTCCATGGCGAACGAGCGCATCGAAATTGATCACTTCTTTCCAGAACGTCGTGCCGTACAGGATAACCACCATCCTCTTCATAAGCTTCTGGGTCTGCATGAGCGTGAGGATTTCCATCATCTCGTCCATCGTGCCGAAGCCGCCGGGAAAAACCACGAGCGCTTTCGCAAGATAGGAGAACCAGAACTTGCGCATGAAAAAATAGTGGAACTCGAAGTTGAGTTCAGGAGTAACAAACGGATTCGGGCGCTGCTCGAAGGGCAGCCCGATGTTGAGGCCAACGGTCTTTCCCCCTGCGTCGCGAGCACCTCGGTTCGCCGCCTCCATGATGCCGGGCCCGCCCCCGCTGCACACCACAAACCGCCGGTCGGAATCGGAGAGCGCGTCCGACCATGCCGTCAGCCGTCTGGCCAGCTCGCGCGCTTCATTGTAATAGCGCCCCAGCGGCCCCATTTCCATGAGACGCGCCGATCCGAAGAACACCACCGTATCGTGAACCCGCTCGCGGCGGAAATGAGAAAGCGGATAGAGGTATTCGCTCAATATGCGCAGGGAACGGCCCTCCGGCCCGTCCAGAAACTCCTGGTTGCGATACGCCAGCGGCAGGTGCCCTTCATAGTCGAGGTGTTTGGCCATGTTAGTGGTTCGCCGCCTCTTCAAAAGAGCGCACGCGACGCTCCAATTGTCGCACCGTCTTTAGGAGCTCCGGCAGCTTTTGCATGGCTGTAATGGCGCGCAACCACTCGCGAGCGTCAAAAGCAGGAGAGCCGCTGATCACCGATCCCGCCGCGACATCGCCACCCACTCCGCTTTGCGCGTAGACCACCGCGTTGTCGTGAATCGTCAGGTGCCCGGAAATACCCACTTGCCCAGCCAAGAGGACATTCTTTTCCAGCACGCTGGATCCGGCAAGGCCCGTTTGAGCGCATATGATATTGTCTTCGCCAATCACGCAGGCATGGCCCACCTGCACTAGGCTATCGATCTTCGCGCCGCGTTTCACACGGGTTTCACCTACTGTGGCGCGGTCCAAGGAAGTGAGCGACTGTATCTCAACATCATCCTCAATTACCGTGACGCCGCTTTGCACGATTTTGTAGTGTGTCCCATCCGCGCGCTTGGCGAAGCCAAAACCGTCGCCTCCGATGACAACGCCGTTCTGCAGCGTGACACGGTCCCCGATACGGCAGAACTCGCGAACCACAGCGTGGGAGTGGGCGTAAAAATCGTCGCCGATCGCAGCGCCATCGTAGATCACCACATGGGCTCGCAGCACCGCGTTGCGGCCGACGATGACGTTTTCGCCAATCACTGCATACGGCCCAACCGAAGCGTTCTCACCGATACGCGCGGATACTGCGATCGACGCCGTCGGATGGATGCCGGCCGGCGGCGGAGGGGGCTGATAAAACAGCTCAAGCGCGCGGGCAAAATCATAATACGGATTGGCGGAGATCAGCTGCGCTGGCGCGATTCCTTCAACGGTTTTCGACACCAGAACCGCACCGGCACGCGTATGCTTCAGCTTGTGTGCGTACTTAGGGTTCGCGAGGAAGGTAAGCCGATCCCCCGACGCCTGCTCCATCCCGGCGACGCCGCCTATTTCGATGGCGCCATCCCCCTGCAATTCACAGCCGAGCGCAACGGCCAAATCGCGAAGTTTCATTCTTATAGAGTACGGCGGAGAGAAGGCAGATTTAGGAACGACGATCAGCGAGTGTGTCAGTCGATCACGGGCACGAACTTTGAATCGATGATCCGTTGATCCGAGGTCAGCAGCCGGAGGCGATGAACCCGGGCGCTCGCCACGATGGTGCGGTCGGCTGGGTCATGAAGCGCGACGCCGAGCGCAACCACCTCAAGCGCGACTTCAAAGGTCAAAGGAAGGATCTGGAACAGGGGATCGGCACTCAACACGTCGAGGATTCGGCCTGCGTTTCCGCGGAGGCGCCGGCTCCCTTGCAACGCGGCGATTTCCAACAATGAGATGGCGCTAACGGCAACTGCCTCGCGTCGTTTTACGGATTCCTCAAGAATCCGTGTTTGTCCCTGGGAGAGTTTCTTTGGCTCCGTTAGCCAGCGTATAACGACATGAGTATCTGCCAAAAAGCGAGGAGCCACCAGGCGCTTTTATCCCTCGTGATCCATTTCCCGCACTGCATCCCACAAATCTGCAGTATTGAAATTGACGATATCCCCGACAATCTTAACTTTGCCAGCCAATATTCCTTTGGTGGATTTCCACGGTCGATTCCGTGCGGGCACAACGGTTGCAACTGGCCGGCCCCGTTTCGTCACGGTAATGCTACCGCCCTGATCCTGGATTTCATCGAGCAGAGCGAGGCAATTGGCTTTAAAGGCGGTAGCATTGAGGACGCGATCCTTCATGACCCTAGTATACGCCGCATCTGGTCAGATGACCACTTATTCGGGGTGCCGGTACGCCCGCAAGCCTGTGCCGTCGAGCTGACTCAGCGCCTCCGGCCGTTGCTTCAGGTAACGGTCGAAGAAGGCGACGCTGTAGTCCACGATCAGGTGGGCATTGGCGCTCTTGAGGATGCAATCCTCAACCTGGCCTCGTCCGAAGCAGGCCGCGTTGGTCCATGAGAAATGGTTTCCGCCGTTGAGCTCCACGAAGTATTTCGGGCCCGGCGTTTGCGCGAACGCGCCGTTCGTGCCCCGCAGGGATGGCGTGATCCCCCAGTCGAATTGGGCATCTTGATACATCACCGGTACGTGGATGTTGTTCAGCCGCTCATGCCGGAGCAGTGGTTTTACGTAAGGCGACAATGCGAGAACGGCGCGTATCCGCGGGTCGCTCCAGGCGTCCCAGGCGCCCGCCAAACTCAGCACCGAATAGCCGCCTAATGAATGCCCCATGGCCCCAATGCGCAATGGATCGACCAATCCGCGAAACTCCGCGCTCGCCAAGATCCATTCCAGCACCTTCTTCAGATCGACGCGCCGGTCGTCATAGGTAGTATCCCGCCAGCGCCCCGGCGCAGTGAATGACGACTCCGGAATGTGGATGCGCGGCAATCTCCGGCCTTCCGCGCTGCACGTAGCATCGCGATGATCGGGTGCGGCCACCACATAGCCGGCTCGCGCTAACTCCTCAACCAGAAATCGCGATTGTGTGCCGCAGCCGCCCCAGCCGTGTGAAAACACGATGAGTGGATAAACCGCGTCCCGTTCCGCCGCCGGATACCACACCGCCGTCTTCGGCCCATCCGGAATCTGCACTACCTGGAAGCGAATCGGGCTCGCGGCCTCAAGGGGCAGCACGGAAGCGCACAGCGCCAAAATCGCGGCCAGCGTTCTCAACCTGTGTCCCCCTCTAGTCAAGATGCGCGCCACGGCAAATCCGGTTACATCCGCGCGTGGGAAAATAGAGCATGCTTGAGAACCTCGCGGAGTCCCTGGAACAAGCGCTCGCCTTTGAATACGTGAATCTGCGGGTGTTTACAGACGAGCAAGCCGCTATCCGCCAATCCGGACCGGATTCCTGGTCGCGCAAAGAGGAGTTAGGGCATTTGATCGACTCGTGCGTGAATAACCACATCCGTTTCACGGCAGCCTCGCTCGCAAATGAATTCACGGGGCCCACCTACGATCAGGATGGTTGGGTGCGGGCGCATGGCTATCACGAAATGCCATGGCAATCGCTCCTCGACACCTGGCGGCAGCACAATGAATTGCTGGCGCGCCTGGTAAAGCGCATTCCCGGGGAGCGGCTGGCTGCGCCATGCCGTGTTGGGTCCCATTCACCCGTAACCCTGCGATTTCTCATCGAGGACTACATCCTGCACATGCAGCATCACCTGGATCACATTCTGAGCCGGGAGAAAATCACGCAATATCCCGGCGCCGCGGCGGGTATTTAGGATGCTCGCCAATATCGCGGGGAGGGGAATCGGCAATCTCTAAGACTGACCGGGCGCCCGGTAGCCGATCTTGACGCCAAGAGCTTTATCCGCTTCTTCAACGCTTAGCAACGGCGTGATCTTGCCGCGCACCATCCCGCTGGCGGCAACCGTCATCCCCAGCCCTGCTGCAGCGACGTTATCCGGCAGCTCCAGGATCACCACCACGTCATCGCTTCCAAAGCAGTAGTAAAATGACTCGACTTTTCCGCCCAGCGCGCTAATCGCGGATTCGACAGCTTTGCGGCGTCCGGACGCCGTTTCCTTCAGCAGACCGCGGACTCCTTCCACCGTATAGGCGGCCTGGTACATGTATTTCGGCATGAAATCTCCTGTGCTGGGAAGTGTAGCAACCAGCGCAGGTCATGGCAAGAGTCGTTCTTACGCAACGGAGGCGAGAGCGATCTGGAGAACGAATGGTTGTCTACTGGCCGAAGTATCCTGCGGCGAGTTCAGGCTTCTGTTCCAGCGCCTGCCGCCAGAATTCGCGGGCTTCATCCGGTTTACCCTGCGACTTAAGGGCGTGGCCCAGGTTGAGCAGCGCTTCGGGAAAGTTGGGACGATCCGCCAAAGCCTCTTGATACAGACGGACTGCGTCTTCAACTTGTCCCGACTTCTGCAGCAGCAGGCCGGTGTTGTAGAACAGCTCCGGCGTCCGCTCGCCCGCTTCGATTAGCTTGGCTTGCAAGTCCAGAGCTTTGTCCAGATCTTCGCGTTCCACGGCCAGGGCAGCCAAGCCGCGCAGCGCGTCGATCGAACGCGCATCGGATGCCAGGACCGCTTCAAACGCCTTCGCGGCGCCGTCGCGGTCTCCTAAGTTCCAGTTGCAGAGACCCAGGTTAAGCTGCGCCTCGGGCCATGCCGCGCGCTTGCGGACGCAGGATTGGAAGGCCTCCGCGCCGCCGCGGTAGTCATTCCTCGCCAAACGGAGATAGCCCAGGCGGAACCAGGCGTCCTCCCAATCGGGATTGCGCGACAACAATTTCACGTACAGGCGTTCTGCCTCTTCCTTTTCACCCTGCTGCTCGATCACGCTGGCCAGGTTATAGATGACATCCGCTTGATCGGGAGCGATCTGCAGCGCCCGCTCGTAGCCTTCGCGCGCACCAGCCAGATCACCGCTTTCCTGCTTCACGATTCCCAGATTCACATGCGCCTGTTTGGCGTCGGGACGGATCCTTACCGCCTCGCCATAAGCCTTGGCGGCCGCCGGCAGGTTATTGCGCTTCTGCTCGGCCACGCCCAGGTTGAACCAGCGTTCAAAATGATCCGGCGTGAACTCCACCAGCTTGGCGCACAATTGCGCCGCCGCTTCGAAATCGTTGTTGTGGAAAGCGCAGGTTGCCAGGCCTTCCAAAGCAGCTTGCGAATGCGGGCGCAGCGTCAGCAGCTGTTCGGAGTATTTCTGAATGGCATCGTGGTCCTTGCGGGCCATGCCAATGGTGACCAAGTTGACCAGGCATTCTTCAG
>CAZDGT010000093.1:0-3694 GCA_964504905.1 uncultured Bordetella sp.
TATTCCTAGCCACAACGACAAGCCGATGATCAACCAACCTGGCCAACCCAGATAGGCTCCATCGGTGACAGTCATGTTGAATTGGAGTGCGAGCGCGATTGCCAGACAGGCAAGCAGGATCGTTACTATTGCAGAAATGCGCCAAAAATAGCGGGCGAGGGTCATCCAGTGATTCCGGGCAAACACGGACGCTATGCGCCACGACGTGTCCGGGCGTAACCGACGTGTTTAGCGAGCTACTGCGTGTTCCACCGTGACGGATTCCGTCAAATATTGCAGTGCCGCCGCGACGCCGCCCTTCTGATGCGGAACCCCAGCGAGATCCAGGCCCATTTCGACGCCGCTGAGGCATCCGGCGAGCATCAGATCGTTGAAGTCCCCCAAGTGCCCAATCCGGAATACCTTATTCTGCAACTTGCCCAGGCCAGTGCCCAGCGGCATGTTGAAGCGCTCTAGAACCACGCCGCGAAATTGGTCAGCCGAGTGGCCCGCGGGCGTGTAGATTGCCGTTACAGAGTCGCTGTACTCCCTCGGATCGAGAGTTACGTTTTCCAGGCCCCAGGCGCGGACCGCGCGACGCGTAGCTTCACCGTGGCGATGGTGCCGGGCAAATACGTTCTGCAAGCCTTCTTCGCGCAACATAATCAGCGCTTCCCGCAAGCCATAGAGCAGATTCGTAGCAGGCGTATACGGGAAAAAACCGGTGGCGTTTTGCGCCAGCATGGGCTGCCATTCCCAGTAGGATCGCGGAAGGCGCGCCGACTTCGAAGCGGCCAAGGCCTTTTCGCTAATGGCATTGAAGCTAAGGCCGGGCGGCAGCATCAGGCCCTTTTGAGAGCCTGCAACGGTGACGTCCACTCCCCATTCGTCGTGCCGATAGTCGATCGATGCGAGAGACGATATGGTGTCCACCAAGTACAACGCAGGATGGTTGGCACGGTTGATAGCGTCGCGAACTTCCTTCACCCGGCTGGTGACGCCCGTGGACGTCTCGTTGTGCACCACGCAAACTGCCTTGATCTTGTGGCCGCTGTCTTCGCGGAGTTTGGCTTCGACCACTTCCGGATCGGCGCCGTGCCGCCAGTCATTTTCGAACAAGTCGACTTCAAGGCCCAGCTTGCCGGCCAACTCGCTCCACAAGGTGGAGAAATGACCGTTCTTGAACATCAACACTTTGTCGCCCGGCGAGAGCGTATTCACCAGTGCACTTTCCCAGGCGCCCGTGCCGGAGGCCGGAAAGACGACTATCTTTCCCTTGGTTTGAAAGATATCTTTCAGTCCCTCTAAGACTTCGAGCCCAAGGCGAGCAAAATCCGGACCCCGATGGTCGATAGTGGGCTGGGCGATAGCGCGGAGGACGCGGTCGGGTACGTTAGTGGGACCCGGAAGCTGAACAAGTTGACGGCCGGCTGAGTAGGACATAGGTTATTCCAAACGCTTTATTGTACATCGAGCCGACGGCCCCGTTGTGATGCGGGTCCGAGGCCCCACCTGCTATCATCTAAGTTCACTCCAACGCATGTCGCTCCCTGCTGAAATTGTTTGCGCCCATAGTCCAGATTCTGACGACGCCTACATGTTTTACGCGTTGGCCACGCGTAAAATCCGGTCGAACATCGTCCAGTTTCGTCATGTTCTCGACGATATTCAGACCCTAAACCAGAAGGCGCGGGTGGGCGAATACGAGCTGACCGCGATCTCTTACCATGCCTATCCCTACGTCGCGGATAAGTATCAATTGATGGCTGCGGGTTCCAGCATCGGCGACGGTTACGGGCCCATGGTGGTGTCGGCACATCCCATGGGAATTGATGAGTTGAAGGGCAAGCGTATCGCGATTCCCGGACGTCTCACCACCGCCTATCTTGCAATGCGGCTGATGCAGCCGGATTTCGAGCCCGTGGACACTCCGTTCGACAAAATTCTGGATGCGGTCTTGGATCGCAAAGCTGACGCCGGCCTGATCATCCATGAAGCCCAGTTGACGTATGCGAAGGCTGGCTTCCACAATGTCGTCGATCTAGGCCGTTGGTTCAAAGATACTTACGATCTGCCCTTGCCGTTGGGGGCCAACGCGCTGCGGAGGGATCTGAGCCCGGAAGTGGCCTCCGAGAGTTGCCGGTTGATGCGCGAGAGTATTCAGTACGCGCTGGATCACCGCGAAGAGGCATTGAACTACGCGCTGCAATTTGCCCGCGATATGGACCCCGCACTGGCGGAGAAATTCGTGGGTATGTACGTCAATCACTACACCGTGGATTGTGGGGAAGTCGTGCCCAAAGCCGCACAGAAGTTGCTCGACATGGGGTACGAGGCAGGGCTGATCCCGCACCGCATTCAGGTCGAGTTCGTACGGTGAAATCAGGATTTCTCCTTTGTTTCGCGGCAATTTTCGCGCTCTTGCAGGCGCAGGATACAGACCCTAAGCAGCGCACTCGCGCAGTGCGGGACCTGGCCAAGCAAGGCGACGACGCCATTCCCAGGATTGTTCCGTCACTCACCGACACGGACGTGGGTGTGCGCGTCGAGGCGGTCAAGGCCCTGATCGAAATTGGCGGTCCTAAGACGCTGGATGGATTAGTACGCGCCGCCGCCGATAACGACGCGGAGATCCAGATTCGGGCGACCGATGGCATCGTCAATGTCTACGTGCCGGGGTACGTGAAGACGGGTTTGAGCGGAACTCTGTCGCGGGCCGGCGCAACCGTCAGGGGCAAATTCACGGATACCAATGACCAAGTGGTGGATCCCTTCGTGCAAGTGCGGCCGGAAGCGATTATTGCGCTGGGAAAGCTGGCGCGTGGCGGCGCGAATATGGATTCACGAGCCAACGCCGCGCGCGCAGTGGGTGTGCTCCGCGGTCGTGCGGCCATACCTGATTTGATTGAGGCGCTGCGCTCCAAGGATGACAAGCTGATGTACGAATCGCTGGTTGCCATACAGAAAATAGGCGATCCGGCGGCGGCGCCCCGGATCAGTTTTTTGCTACGCGATCTACAGGAAAAAATTCAGGTGCAGGCGCTCGAAACCACTGGTCTGCTCCGTAACCAGGAAGCAGCGCCACAAGTGCGCGATGCGCTGCAGCACGCCCGGACGGTGAAAGTTCGGCGCGCGGCGCTGGAAGCGCTGGCGATGATCGCGGACCCAGCGGACCATGCGATCTTTCTGCAGAATCTTCCCGACAAAGACGATCTGGTGCGTGCCGCGGCGGCGGAAGGTCTAGGGCGCCTGAAGAACCCCGCGGATCGCGCCACGCTGGATCAAATGTTCAACGCGGAACATGGTATGAATCCGCGCCTCTCGGCAGCGTTCGCGCTGGTATCGCTCGGGGAGTTAAAGACGGATCGTTACGGGCCGCTTCAATACTTGCTCAATTCCGTGAATCAGCGGACTTGGCGCGGTGTCGCTAGCGCCTTCCTGATCGAGCTGGCGCGCGAACAGGCGATCCGGCAGACCATCTACACCATACTGGGCATGGCCACCAAGGACGAAAAGATCCAGTTGAGTATAGTGCTGGCGCGATCCGGCGAGAGGGACAGCCTCCCGTCGCTTGAAGCATTATCGAGGGATCCAGATCCGGATGTAGCGGCCGAAGGCATTCGCAGCCTGCGCATCCTGCGAGCGCGGCTGCCATAAGGCAAAAACGCGAAATTATTTCGCTTTCTTCTGCTTTTGCTGACCGACGCGGACCTTA
>CAZDGT010000094.1:0-2305 GCA_964504905.1 uncultured Bordetella sp.
ACGGAAGTTCGCTCGATGGTCTTTACGCGGATCGATTTCCTGGCTGGAGGACGTGCAGGCATAATCTGCTTCTCACCTTGGAAGCCCCAAAGGCCTCCATCTGGATGTGCGGCCGCTGCCTCTTATAGTGGATCCAGAAACGGAATTATGGATGGGGAGGTGGAGGTTTCGGGAGGCCACTCGGAAAGGGTGAAGGTGGGCCTTTTCACCGCTCAAAACATTTGCTAGAAGATCTGTTTGAGAGGGCATCCCGCTGCTACGAATTGCTGCTTCTAACACGCGATGTTTTAGCGGAGTGTTTCGAGCAGCGGGATGCGCTTGGCGTCCGATGACGAATACTCAGAAGATGTCTGCTCCTAGACTTTCTATAAGACTTTCGGAGGAGCCAAGCCCTGCCCGTTGCAGAAGGAGAATTGGCATTATGTCGAAGGAATTCACCTCATCGCCATCAGAACCGGAGTGGGCCGCGTTGGCGGCCATTGACTGGGCGGACCAGAAGAATTTCTGGAGACTCCTCCCTGCTGGCAACCGGCAGTCTGAAGCGGGGGAGTTGGACAACACCCCGGAAGCGGTGGAAGTGTGGGCGGCGACCCTCCAGCAGCGATTTGGCGGTCGGCCCATTGCCGTGATTCTGGAGCAGTCTCGTGGGGCGCTGGTGTACATGCTCACCAAGTACCCGCAGCTGGTGTTGTTCCCGGTCCACCCCACCACGGCCGCGCGGTACCGGAAACCTTCGCTCCCTCTGGAGCCAAGAGTGACCCGAGCGACACGGACTTCCTGCTGGATCTGTTATTGCGTCATCGCGAAAGATTGCGTCCCCTGCAGCCGGATACCGTGGAAACCCGACTCCTCCATTTCCTGGTCGAGGAACGGCGCCAAACGGTCGACGAGAGGACCCGCGAAAGCCATCGTCTGACGGCTTGCCTGAAACTGTATTTTCCGCAGGTTCTGCCATGGTTCGATGATGTCGCCAGTCCCCTGGTGGGGGATTTGCTGGACCGCTGGCCGAACTTGGAGCAATTGCAGCGCGCACATCCCGGGACTCTGCGCAAGTTCTTCGGCGAACACAACTGCCGTTCCGCGGAAAAGAACGAGGAGCGGATCGCGGCCATTTATACAGCCACGCCTGCTACCAAAGACCCAGCGGTGGTGGAAGGGTGTGCGCTGATCGCCCGCGGGTTGGCAGCACTGTTGAAGACGTTGCGCGCCAATATCGCTACTTTCGACAAGCGCATCGCGGAAGTGGGCGTGGCCCACCCGGACACAGCCATATTTGCCTCTCTGCCTGGCGCTGGGGCCGTTCTGGTGCCGCGCTTGATAGTGGCCTTCGGGACGCTCCGTGACCGATACCAGGATGCCTACCAGGTGCAGTGCTACAGCGGAATCGCCCCGGTCACGGAGTCCAGCGGCAGCAGCGGATGGGTGCATATTCGTTTTGCCTGCCCCAAGTTTCTGCGCCAGACATTCCACGAGTTTGCCGGCTGTTCGATCCAGTGGTCGGAGTGGGCCAAGGCATATTATCGGCATCTCTGTGAGGAGGAGAAGAAACCGCACCACGCGGCGGTTCGGAGTCTGGCGTTCAAATGGATTCGTATCATCTTCAGGTGCTGCAAGGACGGCAAGACCTATGACGAGGAGATTTACATGCAGTCCTTGCGCCGGCGTGGATCGTTGCCCGTGTGTGCTTCAGGAGTAACCACCAACGCGACGTGGAAGACTGTCGCCGGCTTCCAAAAGCTTTCTAAAAATAAAGCTTGACGGATTAGCTCAGAAGACTCCGCTGCACCAGCGAGCCCACTGCGTGCGGGTCCGACGGCCGTAGCCACCGCCGGCACGGGTCAACCCGAATTGCGCTGCGGCGACCACTCGGAGGAAGGCGTTACGCTTTGTCGCTATCGTTATGTGGCACGCGGCGGCAAGTTGACACCGGCATCAATCCTGGCCGCGTACGGCAATCGTCACCGGCGGACTCGTTTGGCCGCCAGCGGTAATCGTAAGAGGGATCGCGTCGCCGGCAGGGAGCCCGGCGGGCAAGGTGACTCTCACCCGGTACGATCCAGGCGCCCCTGCGATCAGCTCGCCGTAAGCTTCCGGGAGCACAATATTTCCGATGCTCACAGTCACTGGCTTCAGAGTCGTCACGACCGAATCCCTCGGTATATCGGCCCCGGCTTCGAGGGACGTATTGATCGCACCGAGGCCGGAACACTGAATGACCACAGGGGATCCGGCCAATGCAGGCGTAACGGGTTCAGCGAGAATCAAATCCCCATCCGAGGTGACGGCCCAGACTAGCCCCTGGCCG
>CAZDGT010000095.1:0-1651 GCA_964504905.1 uncultured Bordetella sp.
GGGGAGCGAATCCTCGCGGCCGATCACCGAGGCCGAAGCAGCCCGAAGCACAATGGCGCTAGTTCTCGAGCCGGGCACGGGGTTGGAAGGCAAGCTTAAGACCGCACGTAAAGGCGTAGGGGACTACACGGTTGCGGTGAAGGGCAGGGCATCGCACGCGGGAGTGGATTTCCCCGCAGGGGCAAGCGCGATCGTGGAACTCGCGAAGCAGATCGAAAAAATGGCTTCGTTTACGGATCTGGCGCGCGGCATTACGGTGAACCCTGGCGTGATTACTGGAGGCACCCGCACGAACGTTGTTGCCGCCTCGGCTCGTGTAGAGGTCGATATCCGCATAGCCAAAGCAAACGATGGCCCCAGATTGGATCGCAAGTTTCGCGGCTTGCAGCCCTTCGACAAACGCTGCGCCGTCGAGGTGAGCGGCGGGTTGAACCGCCCCCCGATGGAGCGCACGGAAGGCATTGTGAAGCTCTTCCGGAAGGCGAGCGCGCTTGCCGCGCCGTTGGGAGTCAAGCTGGAGGAGTCCTCGACCGGCGGCGGATCGGACGGGAACTTTGTGGCCGGCATGGGCGTGCCGCTGCTCGATGGACTTGGCGGTGTCGGGGAAGGGGCCCATGCGGTGAACGAAAGCATCCTGATCGGGCGCATCGCGGACCGGGCGGCTCTGATGGCCAAGCTGGTACAAAGTGGGGCGGAATAGCCGCGCGCCTTGTGAAGCGCGGGTGCACTGTGGTGTACTGCCATCATGAAATCCTTGCTGGTCCTGGCGGTGTGGAGCCTGCCGCTATGCGCGCAGGTGAAGATCACCGAAAGCGCAGATCGCGTCACAGTAGATATCGACGGCAAACCGTTTACGGCGCTCTACGCCGGCGCAGACGCGCCCAAGCCATACCTGCATCCGCTGCGGACCGCCACAGGAAAGATCGTCACGCGCGGCTACCCCATGGAAATGGTGGAGGGCGAGACGCGCGACCATCCGCACCACCGCGGTCTGTGGTTCACGCATGGCGACGTGAACGGATTCGACTTTTGGGCAAACGAAGCGGCCAGCCCTAACCAGGGCAAACACGGCAAAGTGGTCACCAAGAAGATGGGCCCGCTGAAGAGCGGCGGAAAGAGCGGCTCGATCAAAGCAATCTTCGAGTGGCAGGATCCAAACGGAAAGCCGCTACTGCGTGAGGACCGCGCCATGATCTTCTACTCCGATCCAAAATTGCGGACGATCGATTTCGACGTCACGTTTACGGCCCTGGATAAAGTGAAGTTCGGCGACACCAAGGAAGGGTTTTTCGCCATCCGTCTCGCCGAGCCGCTCAAAGAGCAGAAGACCGGCCACATGGTCAGCGCAGAGGGCAAAACAGGGGAAAAAGAGGTTTGGGGTAAGCGATCACCCTGGGTCGATTATTACGGGCAGTTGGACGGGGACACGGTTGGCATCACAATCATGGACCATCCGGCCAATCCGAAGCACCCGACCTACTGGCATTCGCGGGCCTATGGCCTGTTTGCCGCAAATATCTTCGGGGAACACGACTTTTACAATGACAAGTCGCGGGACGGCGGCATGACGATTGAGGAAGGCAAGAGCTTACGCTTCCGCTACCGAGTGCTCATCCATCCGGGTGACACGCAGGCCGCAGGTATCGCCGCT
>CAZDGT010000096.1:0-3856 GCA_964504905.1 uncultured Bordetella sp.
CCCCTCGCGCCGGCCAGCCGACGCACCCACCCCCCGCGCGGAAATCGGAGCGATCGCCAGCATCCCAAACATCTGGTATTTCCTGTCCTCACCCCTCGTCGACTTCGGCCTGTGGCGACGCACCCGGATCGTGGTCTCAGCTACCAGCGCTGCGCTTACCGCCGCTTTGGCTATTCTGATTTCGCGAGAGTCGCTAACCGCGTTGACTATCCTCCTGTTCATCTCGGGTGCCCTAGGCAGTTTGATCTCATCCGCAAACGGCGCGCTTCTCTCCTTCCTGCATCCGGGCGTACGCGGGCGCGCCAGCGGATGGTACCAAGCGGGCAACCTCGGAGGCGGAACAGTCGGTGGCGGCGCTGCCATCTGGTTGGCGGATCGCGTTAGCCTGCCACTCCTTTCGCTTGGTGTCTTAGTATTGGTGGTTCTGCCGGCAACGGCCGCATTTTTCGTCAGCGAGGCGGCTCCGCAACGCCGCGCCCTCCTGCCCCTTTTTAAGGATTTGTTCGACGACCTCCGTGATGTTCTCTGGTCGAAGCGCACCCTCGCCGGATTGGCATTCTTTCTTTCTCCTGTTGGCAGCGCCGCAGTTGTCAACCTCGCTTCTGGACTAGGACCTGACTATCACGCTCCCGCGGGCGAAGTCATGTGGATCTCGGGAATTGCCGGAGGCTTGCTCAGCGCGCTCGGCAGCCTGATCGGCGGCTACGCCAGTGACCGCATGAACCGCATGCTGGCCTACGCGCTCTCGGGCGGCTTGTCGACTCTGTTCGCCCTGTATCTCGCGTTCGCGCCCGCCACACCGTGGACTTACGGACTCGGTTATTCCGGCTATTCGATCGCCGCCGGCTTCGCCTACGCTGTCTTCACGGCGCTTGTGCTCGAAGTGCTGGGTCGTCGCCGCCATGCTGCTGGCACCGCCTACTCGCTCTTTGTCGCCAGCGGCAATTTCCCGATTCTTTATATGACGTGGCTGGATGGCGTCGGATACAAGCATGGCGCGGTGCGTGGATTGATGACCGTCGACGCGCTCGCCAATGGTTTGGGAGCTATCGTACTGGTCATGGTGGCGCGCTCTGCGCAGCGGTATTTTCGCGAATCGGATAAGACGGCCGTTTCGGCCTAGCTATTGCGCGGTAGCCTCCGCCGCCACGGAGCGTGCGCTCTCATTGCCGACGCGGTCAGTCGCCGTCACCGTGTAGCTGTACTTCCTGCCCACTTCCACCGTGCGATCACTGAAGGTGGGCGCATCTAGCGGCCCGGCGATTCTTTCCGGTGCCCCCCCATCAGCCGAGCGATACACCTGATAGCCCGCAAAGTCGTCTTCCGTGTTGCGATCCCACGAAAGTTCGACGGAGTTGACTCCGGCGACCGCGGCCACTCCTGACGGCACCTCCGGCGGGAACGTGTCCATAGGCGTGACGCCCACGACGTCGGAGATTTCGCTCTGCCGCAACTCCCCCACCAGCGCTTGTACGAAATAGCGGTAGGGCGATCCCATGTCGACCGTGCCGTCAATATACTCGGGCTTGTCGGATTCGGCCAGCCGCTCCGGCATCGCCTCACCAGCTCCACGAAAGATGCGGTAGTGCGCACCCGCTACATTACCAAACGAACCCAACGAGTCCGACCACGTCAGGCGCACACCCTGTGGTACAGAAACAGCTTGCAAGCTGGCCGGCGTTCCCAGTGGCACGCCGACGGCCAACGTCACTGGATTCGACCACTCCGAGGATTTCCCCTTGGGACCCGCAGCACGGACGGTCAACGTCACCTGCTTTCCAACCCAATCCCGCGCGGGGAACTCATGATTCACTGGGCCGGGCGCCCTCACGGGCACGGGCAGAATTTGCTGTGATCCTGCCATCGTCGCGCGCAATTCCACGGACTTCAATGCGGTAAGGCCGAGACCCTCGGTGGTGAGCGGACCGATGGTGAACTCAACCACGATCTTGTCGCCATACTCGGCGGCGCGGAGGTCCGTGATACGCGTGGGAATGTCGAGTGCGGGGGGCTTCGGATCGCCCACGTATGCGCAGCCGGCCAGCCCCAGAATGCCCAGCAGAGTAACGGCGCGTATCACAAGATGTAGCGGCTCAAATCCTGATCTTTGACGATATCGGCGAGTTGCTTGCGCACATAGGCCGCATCTACCTTCACAGCCTTCTTCTTCAGATCCGGGCCGTCGAACGATACCTCTTCGAGCAGCTTTTCCAGAATTGTGTGCAAGCGCCGCGCCCCGATGTTTTCCATCGATTCATTCACGCGCGTGGCGAATGACGCGATCTCCTGGATGGCATCTTCCGTGAACATTAGCTTAATGCCCTCGGTGTCGAGCAGCGCCTGATACTGCTTGATCAGCGCGTTCTTTGGCTCTTTAAGAATGCGAACGAAATCACCCTCGTTCAGGGACTTCAACTCCACTCGTATGGGGAAGCGGCCCTGCAATTCGGGGATCAGATCGCTGGGTTTCGAAACATGGAACGCACCGGCGGCAATGAACAGAATATGGTCTGTGCGCACAAAGCCATAGCGCGTATTTACGGTAGTGCCCTCGACGATAGGAAGAATGTCGCGCTGGACACCCTCCCGGCTGATATCGGGGCCGTGGCCGCCCTCGCGGCCGGCAATCTTATCCACTTCGTCTAGGAAAATGATGCCGCTGCGCTCTACGCGTTCGATTGCGATGCGCGTCACCTGATCCATATCCACGAGCTTCTGCTCTTCTTCCTGGACCAGATAATCCATCGCTTCGCCGACCCGCATCTTACGCTTGCGCGTGCGTCCGCCGAATAAGCCGGGCAGCACGTCTTTGAGGTTGATATCCATCTCCTCCATGCCGCCAAGCGTGGAAACCTCAAACGTTGGACTGCGTTCCTTCACATCAACTTCCACCATGCGGTCGTCCAGTTTCCCGGCCCGCAGGCGTTCCCGCAATTTTTCGCGCGTGCGCTCGATGCTTTCGGTGGCTTCTGACGTTTCTCCGGGCGGAGGCATCAGGAGGTCCAGAAGCCGTTCTTCCGCGTTGCGCTCAGCGCGCTCGCCGATCTCGTTCAGCCGCTCTTCGCGCACCATGTCGATCCCGATTTCCACCAGGTCCCGGATCATCGATTCGACGTCGCGGCCCACGTAACCCACTTCTGTGAACTTGCTGGCCTCAACCTTTAGAAACGGCGAGTTCGCCAGCTTGGCCAGACGCCGCGCTAGTTCCGTCTTGCCAACTCCCGTCGGCCCGATCATCAGGATGTTCTTGGGCATCACCTCTTCCGCCATTTCAGGGTCGAGCTTCTGGCGGCGGATGCGGTTGCGCAGTGCGATAGCGACCGCTTTCTTGGCGTCACCCTGGCCGATCACGTATTTATCCAGCTCGCGGACGATCTCGCGCGGCGTCAGTTCGTCCAACAGCGGAGTATCTTCCGAGGTTTGCGCGGGTAGATAGATTACCATTCAGCCCAACTCTTCATAGACGACGCTGTCATTGGTGTAGATACAGATTTTACCTGCAATGGCCATGGCTTTCTCGACGATCTCCCGCGCCGAGAGAGTCGTATTCTCCATAAGAGCCGTCGCAGCCGATTTAGCATATGCGCCGCCCGAGCCAATTGCGGCAATGTTGTCATCGGGATCGATGACGTCGCCGGTGCCGCTAAGGATGAAGGTGTGGGTCGGGTCTGCCACAAGCAGCAGGGCTTCCAGATGCCTCAACATGCGGTCAGTTCGCCAATCCTTCGCCATCTCCACCACGGAACGCGGCAAATTGCCGTTGAACTGCTCCAACTTAGTCTCAAAGCGTGTGAAGAGGGCGAAAGCATCCGCCGTCGCGCCTGCGAATCCGGCCAGAATCTTGCTGTTATAGAGG
>CAZDGT010000097.1:0-1761 GCA_964504905.1 uncultured Bordetella sp.
GCGCGGAACTCGGCGCGCGCACGGGAAGAAAAAATCGGGAGCGACGCCCTTGGGCCTGTCGCTCCCGACCGAGCGCGCGTGATAATCCTCAAGTCTGGATTATTCGTCGCCGCTACGCTTCCTCCCCGATTGCCGAGTTCATCATTTTCGTTAACGTCGACCTTCTTGAATCGGTCGGCGTTTTTGGCGCAGGCGGACAAGAAAAACCGTAACATGACCGCGTCCTTTCTCGTGACATGAATTTGTGGAGGCCTCGCGATATGGAAATACTAAGCAAAGCCGGGATTCCAGCTGCGTAGGAAATTTCCCCTATTGATCACGTCCCTCACAGGACCGGGGTGCGTACGTGGGTTTCGTCGAAGCGAGCCATGGCAACGATCGCTACTTGAGGTGCGAATCTGGCGCCGCCTGCCACTCGAGCCGTTACCGCCACTGCGGTTCCATCGATTTCATGTTCGTTTCATATCCGAGAGAGAGACTCCAGATGCCCGCGGCAAACGCGAAGTTTCAATGCGGCTTTGGTTTGGGGAGCGTTTGTGGGGAGCCATAAATATGCAATTGGACAGAGCGCCACGAGTACTCGTAGTCGATGACAACCGCGATGGGGCCGATACGCTCGGATTGCTCATTGAAGAACTCGGGAACCATGCGCACGTCACCTATGGCGGCGCGAACGCGCTTGAAGTTGCCACGGTATTTCGCCCCGACCTTATGCTCGTTGACTTGATCATGCCGGGAATGGATGGGAGCGCGCTCGTTGCCCGTCTGCGTCAAATCCCTGCTTTTGTTCGGACGATGATCGTGGGAATGACAGGCGATCCAGACGAAGAACGCAGAACCTCCGCGATGAACGCCGGGTTCAACGCAGTTTTGCTTAAGCCGATTCAATTAACAGAGCTCAAGGGACTCTTGGCTGATATCGAACTTCCGGACTCGGCAAAACCGGCCGGCGCGCTTGAGGAGCGAGCCGGCCGTGGCATAGTGCCGCGGCTTCCGGTTCGGGAAGCTCGCAAGATGAGGAGTCAGCGGGAATCAAAATCACTGACTCAGGCCGAGTCGGAAGCGGCGATTTGTGATGGCGTAATTCGCTTCCAAGAAGATTATCTCGGATGGAAGTCGGAGCAAATTCGCTGCCATTTTGCGAAGGATCTACTGGTGATCCGCATCAGGAATACCCTCAGGCCCGCCGAACAGCAGCTCGCCATGTCGTCATCACCGGAGGAGGGCAGGGATCTCATCAAACGAACGCGGAGCCACCTGCTTGAGTTGGCACGCCCGTTGTTGGAATCGCTTGTTCATGAGGTGACGGGAACTAAGGCGGTAAGCCTGCACCATGACTTAAGTACCAAGACCGGCGAAGAGATCGTCATCTTTTCGCTCTTGGGTATGCCGCGCTTCGCAAAGCCGGACTACGTGTCTTAATGGGCGGGGGGTTGTTCTGGCGGGATCGCCGAGTCTCGCCACTGATCCGGAGCGTTCGACGATCAATCGGCTGGGATTTGCCGTGTGCCCGCACGACTACCTCTCAATGTCGGCCATGCGGGGCGCCCCGCCGCTACATCACGTACGGCGCGCACCAGCTCGCTCGGTTCGGCGCCCTTAGAAACGCAGCCCCATGCGCCGGCGTCCCTTGCGCGATCGATGAACGGGCGGTCTTCGTTGCCACTGTAGATGATGGTTCGTGTGGCGGGGCAAGCGGCGGCAAGTTCCTTCATCGCTTTCATCGGGTCCAGCCCGGGCATGTTTGCATCCAGAATAACA
>CAZDGT010000098.1:0-4317 GCA_964504905.1 uncultured Bordetella sp.
TTCGATGACGCGGTGAAGGTTGGAATTGCCCGCGCGTGCAAAAGGCTGAAAAATGTTTCTGGCGCGTGGGTGCAGGACCAAAAGCTGGTCATCCAAAAGAACAAGATCGTGGAGTACCGTGTGAACCTGAAAGTTACGTTCGTGCTGAAGGACTAACGGTCAGCACTCCCCGCGGAATGCTCGGCATCGCCAGTTAGGCGTGATGATGGGTCCGGGGCTTTGCCGACAGGTGCTCCAGCAAGGAGCCCATGGCTTCTCCGAAGCGGGTTTTCGGGCGACGGCCTTTCTGCAGAGTGATGACCAGCGCGGGCTCTTGCGCCTTACTGGCGTGGTACTGCTGGAGGAGCGTGGTCTCGTCCAAGCCAATCGCGCCCGCGTACTGGCGGATGTAACTCGTGTTGTAGACCCCGCCGGGGAGCTTCGAAAACTCCTCCGCCTCAATTGCTTCCAGGAAGCGGAGCGCGATCTGGGTTGAGCGGGCAATTTCCTCTAAAGTCAAACCTTTCGCTTTCCTGAGGGCAGGCAGCTTGAGGGCGGAACTGGGGAGAGGCTCGATGGCGGGACTGACACCGGTGGTTGACATAAGTGAATGCCTCCGCGCATTTGATCGGCATTCGTATTCAGAAAGATTACAGACCACGATACCTCGTGGCGGCCACGACGCCACCCGTGAGATCTCACGGCGTCGCCCTTTAGAACTCTCTTTTTATCAATAAGTTAGAGATGGACTCCAGCGTGCATTTTCAAGGCGCGAGGTGATCCATGTCGATCCGTAAGATTCACGTCCTCCTGGTGGAGGATGACGAGATAAGCGCGCAAGCAGCGCGCACAATGTTAGAACGGCTGGGGTGCAGCGTAGACGCGGCCTCCAACGGCGCGGAGGCGATCGAGCTTTTCCGCCAAAACATCTATGACCTGGTTTTAATGGACTGGCAGATGCCCCAAATGGATGGTCTTGAGACCACCGCCCGAATCCGCCGCATGCCTAAAGGCCGTGTGACTCCCATCATCGGGACCACCGCCAGTATGAGTCGTCTGGAGTGCATGGCGGCCGGCATGAACGACATTATGCCGAAGCCATTCATGTTCACCACAATGAAGCAGGGCTTGGCGAAATGGACGCTGTGGGAGGAGGACTCTCCGTCGGCGTGGATCGGTTAGAATGGTCCGCAAGACCGCGCTCGGCGAAGAGGAGCGGCGCGGCGCAACATGAATGTAGTTGAACCCGCCAGCGATCTTTGAACGCGTTGTCTTTGAGATTGCCAAGGGCATAGGGCGCGACACGGGAGAGAATTTCTTCCACTCTCTTGTCAGTCAGCTGGCTCGTGCGCTGCAGGCCGATCTGGTTCTTGTCGGAGCTCTGCAACCTGACGCGCAGCGCATCCGTGCCTTGGCGGTTCACGCGCCAGAACGCGGGCATGCGCCCTTTGAATACCAACTTTCCGGCACGCCTTGCGAGGGCGTCGTCGAAAAAGGTTTGCGTTCCTACCCGGAGGGCGTGCACCGGCTGTTCCCCAAGGACATTCCCCTAGCAGAGATGCGCGCCGATGGATATGTCGGATCGCCATTGCTGGATTCCTCCGGACGCTGCCTGGGATTGGTTTGCGCGGTCACTCGCCGGCCTCTTGCAAATCCTAAGCTGGCCGAAGCGGTGCTTCAGATCTTTGCCGAACGTGCCGCAGCGGAGCTGAAACGCCAGGAGCACGAGCAGGAACTGGCGCGCAACGAGCAGCGCTGGCACGACTTTGTAGAACACGGCAACGAAGCGATTGTGCGTGTGGAGATGGAACAGCCGATGTCACTCGACCTCTCCGAGGATGAACAGATCGAGCATTTTTACCGCTACGGCTTCGTCGCTGATTCCAACGATCAGGCAGCCGCTCTCTTCGGTCTGGCAAATGCTTCGGCATTCATTGGCGCACGCATGGAACTGATCAGCCCGCGCGCAGACCCCGAACAGGTCGGCCGTCTGCGCGCCTTTATCCGGGACGGCCACCGTTTTTCGCAAGTAGAGCGGGTTCTGGGTGGACGAACCCTGTTAATGACCCGTGCCGGCATATTGGAAGACGGCAAACTATGGGGCGGATGGATCACCGCGCGCGATATTACCGCGTTGAAAGAAGCTGAAGCGCAAGTACGCAGTTTGAATCGAGAGCTGGCACAGCGGGTAGACGAGCTTAGTGAACTGCGGGCGCGCCTGGAGCAAGACAACGCCTATCTTCGCGAGGAAATCCAGGCCGATCATCCCAGCGACGAAATGGTCGGGTCGAGTCCGGCTTTTCGCGAGCTGGTCAACCGTGTTCAATTGGTGGCTTCGACGTCAGCCACCGTTCTGATCCAAGGCGAAACGGGAACCGGCAAGGAATTGGTAGTGCGGGCGATTCACAAGCTGAGCGACCGCCTTGACCGTCCGCTGGTGAAGATCAACTGTGCGGCGATTTCAGCGGGGTTGATCGAGAGCGAATTGTTCGGCCACGTTAAGGGAGCATTCACGGGCGCGATGGATCGCCGGATCGGCCGCTTCGAACATGCCAACGGCGGAACGCTGTTCCTGGACGAAGTAACCGAGCTACCGCTCGAAAGCCAAGCTAAACTGCTACGCGTGCTGCAGGAACAGGAATTCGAGCCGGTGGGTTCGAACAAAACGATGAAGGTGGACGTGCGAGTCCTGGCCGCCACCAACCGTAGTCTGGCCGACGCGGTGCGTGAAGGCCGCTTCCGCATGGACTTGTATTACCGCTTGCTGGTGGTGCCAGTGGAGGTTCCGCCGTTGCGGGAGCGGCGGGAAGATATTCCGGAACTGGCCGCCCACTTTATCCGGCGCTATGTCCGCCAGTTTGGCCGGCGCATCGAAGGAATCTCGCCTTCCACGATGCAGCAGATGATGGCGTACGACTGGCCAGGGAACATACGGGAGCTCGAAAACGTGCTGGCGCGCGCGGTTGTGCTGTCCCGGGGGCCGGTGCTGGATGCGCCGCTCTTTGCGCCTGGCGAGGCAACGTCGCCGGCGGCTCAGGCGCCACCGCGTAGCATGGAAGAAGCCGAGCGCAAGCACATCGAGAACGCGTTGGCCTCTACGCGCTGGGTGCTCGAAGGAGCCAATGGCGCAGCCACGATGCTGGGCCTGAACCCCAGTACCCTACGCAGCCGCATGAAGCGTCTGGGCATCCAGCGCCCCGTATAGCGGGAACAAGTTCAAGCGGCCTGGTGTCTATCACTGCGGAGATCATGCATGCGCACCGCACTCTGCATCTTGGCGCTTTTCATCACATCCTTGGCGTCCATCGCCGAAACCTCACCGGATTCGCAACTCACCCAAGCCATGCTTTCGGAAGTCCGCCAGCTTAGGCTGGACCTGCAGACTGCCGCGGCTACCATCCAGCGAGTGCAGATCGGGATGTACCGTCTGCAAGTTCAAAGCGGGCAGCTGGAACGCGCCAAGCAGCGGCTCGAGCAGGCCCGCTTCGGGTGCAGGCAGGTACCCGAACGTCAACAGCAGGTGCGAACTGAAATTGAGCGGTGGGAAGCCAGAAGACGAAACGCGCAAAATAGTGAGGAGCAAAGGTCCTCGGAAGACGCGCTCTCACAGTTTAAGTTCGAGCTTGAACAAGCGGCCAGCCAAGAACAGAAATGCCAAGTGGAACAGGTCGAAGTGGAAACTCAATTTCGGACCGAAGAAGCAAAGATGAATGAGCTGCAGGATCAGTTGGACCGGTTCGATACATTCCTCGCTGGCCTTGGCCGCAAGTAGTCGTGGCATGATGAAGCGTGGCGCATGTCGCGGGGCACACCGATCAGAGCTGGCTCAGCCGCGAGCGAGTCGTAACGCTTGCGCTTGGCGCGGCCACGCTGGTGGCCTTCTATATCTGCTATCTCATTATTCGGCCGTTCATACCTACGCTGGCCATCGCGCTCGCTCTGGCGGTTTCGACCCACAGGCCCTATCGGTGGCTGCAGCAGCGTCTCCCGAATCACGGGTTGGCCGCGGTGATTGCGGTCATCCTGGTCGCGGGCGGGATTATTGTTCCGCTCGTGTTATTAGTCACTTTCATCTCACAGCAGATCCTGGTAAATCTCGACGCACTGCAGGACTCGAACTTCTGGATGCAATGGCGCGACGCGATCTACGGCAAACCTGTGCTAGGCGACGCGCTTCGCTGGGCGGATTCCAACCTCAATCTGGAGACTCAGCTCAGCGCTGTGGCTAAGGACCTCGCTGGCCGCGCCGGCGGCCTGTTGAAGAGCTCCGTGAATGCCCTGACGAAATTGGTGATTATGCTCTTCGTGCTGTTCTTTCTCTATCGTGACGGCAACCGG
>CAZDGT010000099.1:0-2280 GCA_964504905.1 uncultured Bordetella sp.
CATGCGCCGTTTTTTTGCCGACCGCAGTCAGTATTTGGGCGATGCCGATTTTGTGAAAGTCCCGCTGAAGGGTTTGCTTGATCCCGCCTACATCCGGCAGCGGCGCTCGTCCATCGATCCAGAGCATGTTACTCCTAGCGATCAACTGAACCCCGGCACGCCCGCCGGTCGCGAAGGCACTGAGACCACGCACTATTCGATCATCGACGCTGCAGGGAATGCCGTGGCCGTCACCTACACGCTCAATAACAGCTACGGAAGCGGCGTGACGGTTCCCGGCCTGGGCTTTCTTCTCAATGACGAAATGGATGACTTCACCTCCAAGCCGAATTCGCCCAATTTGTTTGGGCTGGTCCAGGGTGAAGCTAACGCCATCCAGCCCGGCAAGCGGCCGCTTTCCGCCATGTCGCCGACCATCGCCGTTCGCGACGGCAAGCCCCTGATGGTGCTCGGCGCGCCCGGAGGTCCGCGCATTGTCACCGCTGTTCTGCAAGTTCTGCTCAACGTGATTGACTTCCATATGAACATCCAGGACGCTGTGGACGCGCCCCGTTTTCACCACCAATGGAAACCCGATAAGCTGTACCTCGAACCGGGGATTTCGCCCGACACTGTCGCGCTTTTGAAAGCTCGCGGCCATCAAGTAGAGTATTCACCCGGCGTGGTTCTCGCGCGCATCTCGGCGATTCTCAATGACGGGCGTTGGCTGCAGGGCGCGGCTGATTCGCGCTGGGTCGGCAAAGCTGCGGGATACTAGAACTCTAAGAATGCAACGCGCGCTCTCGACGCACCTGCTGGTCAATCACCGTCTTTCCAACGTCTGGCTTGACCGGATTTGGGAAGCTGGCATTCCGCTGGTGGAGATCTTTTGCGCACGTCAGCACCTGGATTATCACAACCGTGCGCAAGTCGCTGAGTTGGGGCATTGGTTCCGGGAATCCGAACTCAAACTGCATTCGCTGCATTCGCCCTTGCATACCGATGAATTCGCCGGACGCTCCGGCCCGCAAGCGGTGATCAACATCACGGAAACCGTCAAGAGCAAACGCATTCCGATGCTGGATGAAATTAAGCGTACCCTGGATATTGCCGAGGTGATTCCGTTTCAATACCTGATTCAACACATTGGCGTTACCGGCCAGGAATACGACGAACGCCATACGGACGCGGCCTTCAGCGCGCTCGAAGAGATCAGTTTGTTCGCACGCCAGCGTGGAGTTGAAGTGCTGCTCGAGAATACGCCTAACGGCCTGGCGAGCGCAGAGCGCCTGGTCATGTTCCTAGGAACCACGCATCTGAACTTGAACGTCTGTCTGGATGTGGGCCATGCCCACATGAACGAAGGCATCGAAACCGCGTACCGAGTGCTCAAGGGCCGCATCCGCTCTACGCATATCCATGACAATAATGGGAAGGAGGATTCGCACCTTTTCCCGATGCTCGCGCCCGGGGAGGGAACCATCGACTGGCGGCGCACCATGCAGCTACTCCGTTCCCAAGAGGACCGCTATCCGCTGTTGTTGGAACTACGGGAGGTGCCTGACATGGAGGCGCCGTTGGACGGCGTGCGGAAGGTGTTTGACACTCTGGAAGGCTTGAATACTACTGATGACGAACGTTGAATCCGCCGTACCCAGGGTTACTATCGCCGGCATTGGCCGGCATGTTGGTGAGTCGGTCGAAATCGCCGGCTGGCTCTACAACCTGCGGCGCAGCGGGAAGATTTGTTTTCCGCAGGTGCGTGACGGCACGGGTGTCCTGCAATGTGTCGCCGTGAAGAGCGCTTTGCCGGAGGAGACCTTCGAGGCGCTTAAGGATCTGACGCAGGAATCGTCGTTGACCGTTCGGGGGAAGGTCCGTGCCGAACCGCGCGCTCCCGGTGGCTTCGAACTCGATCTGGAACGCGCGCACATTGTGCAGCGCGTGTCGGAAGAACGGCCGTATCCCATCACTCCGAAAGAACACGGCGTCGACTTCCTGATGGATCACCGCCATCTTTGGCTGCGCAGCCGGCGCCAGCACGCGGCGCTGCTGGTCCGCCATGAAGTCATCAAAGGGATTCGCGAACATCTGGATTCACAAGGCTTTGTTCTAGTGGATACGCCGATCTTCACGCCAGCCGCTTGCGAAGGTACAAGCACTCTGTTCGAAGTCAATTATTTTGACGAGGAGAAGCTATACCTGGCGCAATCCGGACAGCTTTATAACGAAGCCATTGCCATGGCCTTCGGTAAGATGTATTGCTTCGGCCCTACTTTCCGCGCCGAGAAGTCCAAGACG
>CAZDGT010000100.1:0-3670 GCA_964504905.1 uncultured Bordetella sp.
GGTGGGGAACACGTTAGCGGGCATTCGCCACCTCCCGCATTGCCGGCTGCGGCGCTGCGGCGACGCGCTCTTTACTCTGCTCCAGAATTCGCGTGTTCTGCGCGCTGATCGCGGGCATGAACGTCTGCGTATAGGTGCCCATCCAGACCATCAGCAACAACAACGGCAGGATGGCAGCCCATTCCCGTCCGTTCAGATCCGGCATGTGGTGGCTGAGTGACTCCGATGCCTTTCCGTAGAACGCACGCTGGTATAGCCACAGCATGTAGCAGGCGGAAAGAATGACGCCAATGGCCGCGAACACCGTGGCGGGATAGTTCACGAATGCGGCACCCTGCAGCACGAGGTACTCGCCGACGAAGTTGTTCAGCATCGGCAAGCCGATCGACGCCAGCGTGGTGATCAGAAATACAATCGCCAGGTTGGGCGCAGGAGTGGCCACCCCGCCGTAGGCGGAGATCTCCAGTGAGTGCCGCCGCTCATAGAGGTAGCCGACGAGCAGGAATAACGCGCCCGTCGAGATGCCATGATTCAGCATCTGATACACGGCGCCGTCTAGCCCCTGCTGGGTAAACGAGAATACGCCGAGCACTACGAAGCCCAAGTGGCTGACGGAAGAGTACGCCACCAGTTTCTTCATATTGGGCTGCACCAGAGCGACCAGCGCGCCGTAGATGATGCCGATCACGGCCAGTCCGATGATGCAATTCGCGGAGCGGTGTGCGGCGTTCGGGAACAACGGCAGGCAGAAGCGTACCAATCCGTAGGTGCCCATTTTCAGCATGACGCTGGCCAGCATGATGGACCCGGCAGTGGGCGCTTCCACGTGCGCATCGGGCAGCCACGTGTGGAGCGGGAACAAGGGTACTTTAATAGCAAAGGCCAGGAAGAACGCCAGGAACAAAACCATTTCCGCCTGACTGCTCAGGGCCAGACGGCCACTCTGCATCTGGCTGAGGATCTGTATGTAGTCGAAGGTTCCGGCGCGGTTGTAAAGGAAGATGATCGCGCCCAGCATCAACACCGATCCTGTGAAGGTGTAAATAAAGAACTTCACCGCGGCGTAAATACGGCGATCATGGCCCCAGATGCCGATCAGGAAATACATCGGTACGAGGCCGACTTCCCAGAACACGTAGAACAGGAACAGGTCGAGCGAGACGAAGACACCGATCAGTCCAAATTCGAGCAGGATCAGGAACGCGAAGAACTCCTTCACCCGATGATCGATGTACTTCCACGAGCACAAGATCGAGATAGGCGTCAACAGCGTCGTCAGAATCACCAGCCACAGGCTCAATCCGTCCAAGCCGACGTGATAGCGGATGGGAGGCGAGTTGATCCATTCGGAATCGTGAGTGAAGGCGTATCCTTCCACGCCCGGTGCTGTGACGTCCCCGATCAATCCGAGGGAGATGACAAATATCACCAGCGAGATCACCAGCGCTGCCATACGCGATAGGCCGGGGTTGTTCCTGGGGATTGCCAGCAGCACGAGGAAACCAATGATCGGTAGAAAGAGGACGGCATCGAGAAGTGTCATCGGACGCCTCCCGCCATGGTGATCGCGACAATCACGACGATGGAACCCAGCACTACCCAAGCCGCGTAACTGCGAATCGAACCCGATTGCATTCTTTTGAGGATGCCGCCGATGTTGCGTGCAGTCTTACCGGCTCCGTTGACAATTCCATCGATACCGCTGGCGTCAACCACTCGCCATAGCAGGGAGCGCGAGCCGTCCACCATCGGGTTCACCACTAGCGAATCGTAAAATTCGTCGACGTAATATTTGTTGTAGATCCAACGATAAGGCGTGCTGAACGTACGCGCCAGTCCTTCTGGAATCGCGGGCGCGATCAGGTAGAACCAAGCTGCCAGAGCAATGCCGATGAGGCCAGCGGCGACGGAGACGTAGACGGTCCACTCAGTGCCGGGAACTTCTTCGTGCACCTTGAACATCGGCTCCAACCATTTCGGAATATTGATGTAGCCGCCCACCAGGCTCAATAGCGCAAGCACTGCCAAGGGAATCCACATGGATGGTGGCGACTCATGCGGTTCGCCGTGCCCATGGCCATGAGCATCGTGACCGTGACCATGCCCATCGTGGCCCGCCGCCTTCCAATGAGGCTCGCCAAAGAACGCCAGGAAGAACGCACGGAATACGTAGAATGCCGTCATGCCGGCTGTGAACACACCCACCCAATACATCCACGGCGCGTATTCGTAGGCCGACGCCAGGATCGCGTCCTTACTGTGATAGCCCGAGAACGGCGGCACACCGGCGATCGCCACGCTGGCGCAGAGCAGCGTTGCGAAGGTGATCGGCGTGTACTTGCGCAATCCGCCCATCTTGCGGAGATCCTGCTCACCTGACATAGCGTGGATCACGCTTCCGGCTCCCAGGAAAAGCAGCGCTTTGAAGAACGCATGCGTCATCACATGGAAGATGCCAGCGGAAAACGCTCCGGTGCCCAGGCCCAGGAACATATAGCCCAACTGCGAGACCGTAGAATACGCGTAAACCTTCTTGATGTCGGTCTGGGCCAGGCCCATCGTTGCGGCGAAGAATGCAGTCGCCAAGCCGACGGTCGCCACCACTTCGAGCGCGCCACGAGAGTGCAGGAAGATCGCCGAGCTTCGCGTGACCATATACACGCCGGCGGTAACCATAGTCGCCGCGTGGATCAGAGCGCTGACAGGCGTCGGACCCGCCATCGCATCCGGCAACCAGACATACAGCGGAATCTGCGCCGATTTTCCAGCCGCTCCGACGAAGAGCAGGAGCGCAATTGCCGTCATCCATCCGGCGCTCGATTCCACCTGCATCCCTTGCACCTTGCCGAAAACAGTGCCGAAGTCGAGCGATCCGAAATGTATCGCGATCAGGAACACCGCCAGTGAGAATCCGAAATCGCCGATGCGGTTTACGATGAACGCCTTGTTAGCGGCATCGCTGGCGAACTTCTCCAGGAAGTAGAAACCGATCAGCAGGTAGCTGCACAATCCCACACCTTCCCAGCCGACAAACAGCAGCAGGAAGTTAGCGCCCAACACCAGCACCAGCATGAAGAACATGAACAGGTTCAGGTACGCGAAGAAACGGTAGTAGCCGCCCTCGTGCGCCATGTAGCCGACCGCATACACGTGGATCAGGAACCCAACACCGGTGACAATCATGAGCATCACGGCGGAGAGCCTATCGACGGCGAAATCCACACCAATGCTCAGCGTGCCGGATTGGATCCAGGTGAAATAGTGCTCGACATAAGCCTGCTCCAGCGGATTGCCGCCGCCAAACACGCCCAGGGCACTCAGAGTTTTCAGCACCCATAGAAAGCTCAGTAACACGGAGCCGACAGCTACCGCATTGATCGCGGCTTTCGGCAAGCGGCGTCCGAACAGTCCGTTGACTGCGAAACCGGCGAGCGGCAGAAGAGGTATGAGCCAAAGTTGCTGCATCAGTTAGTTTTTGAGCGAATTCAATTCGTCGATTTGGAGCGTCTGGCGGTTCTTAAATACGGTCAGAATAATCGCGAGGCCGACCGCGGCTTCGGCCGCCGCCACCACCATCACGAAGAAACTGAATATGTGCCCGTCCACCTGCTTCAGCTTGTAAGAGAAGGTGATGAACGTGAGGTTCACAGCGTTGAGCATCAATTCAATC
>CAZDGT010000101.1:0-5351 GCA_964504905.1 uncultured Bordetella sp.
AATGGGCACGTTCCTGATGGTATTGGCGCCTGGAGTTGCTATGGCGCGGGATCATGGTAATTCCTCTGGAAGATCTGGCCGAATCGACCGCGGCGGAAGGGGCTTTTCCGGAGGCCGCAATTATGCCCCGCGTGGGTTCTCTGGCGGCTATTCTGGGAGACAGAATTTCGTGAGTCCACCGCGATACGACCGCGGACGCAGCAGCGTCTACATCGCTCCCCGTTCCTACGGCAGGCCGTTCTATCGCGGCTATAGCGGCGGCGCCTACTTCGGCTATTCCGCTCCTTATGGATACGCTTATACTCCCGGCTATGCTTACGCGCCTGCCGTGCCGCAGCCCCAGACCTGCGCGGAAGGTTATTACGATCGCTATGGCAATTGGATTCCGAATCCCAACTGCTACCCAGCGCAGCCACAGTATCAACAGCAGCAACAGAGCTACGATTCTTATCCGCAGCAAGCCCCGCAGCAGCCGCCGCAAAACTACAACGACGACCAGCAACAGCAGTACGGTCCGCCGCCCCAACAGCGGGATTACGACCCGAATCAACAGTATCCGCAACAGCGCCAGAACTACGACCCGAATCAACAGCCGTACGATCGATAGAGACTAACCCAAGAGTGCGGTCAACTTGCGCACGTCGGGAACATGCTCGATAGCCCGGGCCATCTCCACCACGGATTTGGCCTTGGCGAGTGGCCATTTTGCGAAAGCGGCGCAATCCAGGAATTTCGCGGCCACGTCGTCAAAGGACATAGGAATGGCGGGGCTGCCTTTGCCGAAATCGGCACGGCCGGTGATGACCCGCCCGTCCTTAAGATGAAGTTTCAAAATAGTGGTCATCTTGTTGTATCCTGCGGCTTCCGCAACCGGGTCCATGCCGAACTTCACTCGCGAAATCATTTGCTGCACGGCCGGCCGGTTCACCACCTCATCGGTGAATTCCACTAATCCAGCTTTGCGGTAGAGCAAGAGCGCCGACATGCAAAATTCCATGCTGAACTTGGCCTGCAGGTTGTCCTTGGGCTGATGATGGATCAGTGCGGTCGGCATGTTCTTGTTGGTCCCGACTTCGAGCAACTCCACCTGCTCCGGTTTGATGTCGTGCTCGCGGATCAAACGCTCCAATTCCGTCATCCCCGGGTGTGTGAGCGATCCCGAAGGAAACGGCTTTATCGACACGCCAGGGTTTACAAAAGTCCAGGGCTTGCCGAGCTTCGCCATGATGGCATTAGGGTCGAATCCGCCACCCGCCGCTTGGAAAAACCCGCGCGGAGCTTCCAGAACCTGATGTGTGGCGGTCCAGCCGAGAGCGGCGAATTCAGCCGCCATCACGCCGTTTTCCGAAGCTTTACCGGCATGGAAGGGCTTGGTCATGGTACCGAAGTTCTCGCGCAGGCCGGCGCCTTCCCTGGCGGCGATGCCCAGTGCGGTAAGCACGTGCGGCAAGTCGAATTGATTGAGCTTCGCGATGGCTGAAGCGGAGCCCAGGCCTCCCATGGTGCCGGTGGAGTGGAACCCTTCCTCATAATGCCGAGGTGAAATCGCTTCGGCAATCTTGCACTCCACTTCGACGCCAATGTTGTACGCCAGCAACAGCTCTTTGCCCGACAAGGACCGCGTCTCGGCGAAGGCTAGCGCCGCGGGGAGCACTGGCGCGGTCGGGTGCATCAACAGACCGTAGGTGCGATTTTCGGCGACAGCCAATTGCGTGTCATCGTAGTCGTCCGCATGGATGCCCACCGCGTTCGCGAAGGCCGCGAAGCGCACGGGCGCTTTGAGCGAAGAGCCGATCACGGTGGCCGAACCCGCTCCGGCCGCGAATCCTTGGGATTCTATGTACTGCCGCACAATCTCGCCCGATTTTGCCACCGAGCCGCAAAGCGCAAGGCCGAGCCCGTCCAGTATCGACTTGCGCGCCAGGTCGAGAACGTCTTTCGGAATGTCCTCATAGCGCGTATTGACGATGAACCGCGCGACGTAATCCGTGACTGGCTCGGCCTTCGGAGTTCCCGTCTTTTGCGCAAACGCCCGTGGGCCCACGGCGGCCCCGAGCGCTGCTAGTTTCGCCATTTCACGTCGCGTCATGTAGTTCCTCCATCACCGCTTCATTCTAAACTCTCGGCGGCCCAAAAACACCAGCGCGGTGCGCCTCGACCATAGCAGAAGACTGCTTGGCCGAGTATCATGCTCACATCAATGCACTTAGCATTCGGCCATTGCAATGCTCTTACAGGAGGCAGGAAGGCAGGACAAAAAATGAAAATGAAATTGCTGGCGATGATGCTCTTGGCGGGTGGCTCGATGTTTGCCCAAACCCGATTCTCTATCGGTCTTGGCTTTGCAGGGCAGGGCGCCGGTTTCTATCAAGCGCCTCCTGCTTACGCGATGAGCATTCCGCCGAGCCCAGGCCCGGGCTTCATGTGGGTTGAAGGCTACTGGTCGCAGAACTACGGACGACAATTCTGGGTGCCTGGATTCTGGAACAGGCAACCGTTTCGAACCGGCTATGTAGCTCCGCGCGCCAACTTCCGCTTCTCGCAAGATCGGAACCGGAACTTTGACCAGAATCGCGGAAATAACAACCGCTACAATGGCCGCGACAATCGTCAAGGCAACGGCTTCAGAAGCCGCTAGTAACAATCCGAATAACGGAGCCGGTCGCACATGCGATCGGCTCTTTTCTACTTGCCCTCGAAACCATAGAGTACAGCCGGATTTTGCACCAGGATGCGATGGCGCGTCGCCTCGTCCGGCGCCCACTGTGACATGAGGTCGAAGAGGGTCGCATCATTGGGCTTCTGGTTCTCGTTGGGATGCGGCCAGTTGCTTCCCCACACCATGCGCTCGGGCGCGGCTTTCACGTACGCCTGTGCCACTGTGGTGACGTCCGCATAGCCGGGCGGGCCATCCTTCGTGTTGTCGTAAGTCACCGACAACTTCACCCACGTGCGGCCTTTGTCCACCAGCGTGCGAATCACGCCAAACACTGGATGACTCACGCCGTCAGGCTGAGGAACGTGTCCCATATGGTCGAATACCATCGGCGATGGAACGCGATCCCACAGATCCTTGGCGGCCACGATCTGCGCCGGCGTCATGTTGAGCTGGATGTGCCAGCCGAGGGCATTCACGCGTTTCGACAAGGGCTCGATCATTTCCAGAGTTGTCGGAGCGTGCACCGGATCCGCCAGCGCGAAACGGATGCCGCGGATTCCTCCGTCGGCCAATACCTTGAGTTCGGCGTCCGTGATGGTCGGGCGGATCACAGCTACGCCCCGTGCGTTGCTGCCAAATCTTGCAATGGCATCGAGGGTGACGCGATTGTCGGTGGCATAAGCCAGCGGAGTCACCACGACATTTCGACTGGTTCCGATCCGCCGCTGCAGGATTTTATATTCCTCAACGCGGGCGTCGGGCACAATCGGGCCGCCACTCGGCTGCGGAGGCGGAAACCGGGCACCGTCGTAGATGTGATGATGGCAGTCGCAAGCGCCCGCGGGAGCCTTGAGTCTTGCGTGCTCGCTGCCCGACGAATTCGGAACTTGCTGGGCCTGGCTTGTCGCTAATGATAAGGCCGCGAGGGATGCGTTTTTTATGAATCGGCGGCGTGGGAGCATATGCCTCCTGGCGGTGATAAATGATGACTGGCCTATTGTATGCTGAAATGCGCTGTTTGGCGCGACGTTTTGCGCCCGAGGAGATTACCGTGAGAGCAAGCATCATGATGGCAGTAGCTGCGCTGGGGGCCAACGGCCTGCTTCTTGCCCAGCAGCCAGGGACGTTTACCGCTGAACAAGCGAACGCCGGTCGCGCGGCATACCAAACCAGCTGTTCCGGATGCCACCTTGCCGACATGGCCGGACGCAACGAAGCGCCGCAGCTGGCGGGCTCCCAATTCATGAGCGCCTGGGGCGCCCGAACTACCCACGATTTATTCACGTTCATGCAAGCTGCAATGCCCCCCGGTGCGGGCGGCAGCTTGGGCGAGGCCGAGTATGTGAACATCGCCGCCTTCATTCTCCAATCCAATGGAGCGTCGGCAGGGAATCAACCTCTCACGGCTGCGGCTACCACCGTAATTCGCTCCGTAGCTACCGGCGCCACTGCGGTTAACATCGCAGCGCAACAGGCTGCTCCGCCGGCTGCGGGCCCGGGACGACGGGTTTTGGCGCCCGCCCGTGGCCTTACCGTTGCCGGGCAATTGAAAAGCTACGTGCCAGTCACCGATGAGATGCTGCGTAAACCCGATCCTGGCGACTGGTTGATGATCCGGCGAAACTATCAAGCGTGGAGCCACAGTCCTCTGGCGCAGGTGACTCCCGCGAACGTGAAGGATCTTCAACTGCAGTGGGTCTGGGCTATGGACGAGAGCGGCGCCAATGAGCCTACGCCCATCGTGCACAACGGCATCATCTTCCTGGCGAACACCAGCAACATCGTTCAGGCGATTGACGGTAAGACCGGTGAGTTGATCTGGGAGAATCAGGTAGGTCCCACAGTGGGTCAAGGCGGTACCGTCGCCATGCGCAGCCTGGCCTTGTATCAGGACAAGGTCTTCGTCGCCACCACCGAAGCGCACATGGTTGCGCTAGACGCCCGTACCGGCAAGCTCATCTGGGACACTCCTGTCTCGACCAAGACCAGGAACTTCACGGAAACCAGCGGTCCGATCGTGGTCAATGGGAAAGTGATCGAAGGCTTGGCGGGATGCACGCTCTATCGAGAGGAAAACTGCTTCATTAGCGCGTACGACGCTCAGACTGGAAAACAGCTCTGGCGATTTAATACGGTGGCGCGCGAAGACCAACCGGGAGGCGACACCTGGGGCAAGCTGAGCAACCTCCTTCGCGCGGGCGGCGACGCGTGGATTACCGGAAGCTATGATCCGGAGCTAAACCTGACCTACTGGGGCGTCGCGCAGGCCAAGCCTTGGATGCGTTCCAGCCGCGGCACAAACGGCAATGCGCTCTATACCAGTTCAACGCTGGCGCTAAATCCCGACACTGGAAAGCTCGCTTGGTATTTCCAGCACACACCTGGAGAATCGCTCGATCTGGATGTGGTTTACGAGCGCGTGCTGGTGGATCAGGGCGGCCAGAACATGCTGTTCACTGTAGGCAAAGACGGCGTCCTGTGGAAACTGAATCGTAAGACGGGAGCGTTGCTCGACTACAAGGAAACTCTCTTCCAGAACGTGTTTGATTCCATCGACAAGACCACGGGACTGGTTCACTACCGCAATGAGATTGTGGAGCAGACCACCGAACAGTGGGTGCAGAGCTGTCCCAGCACGGAAGGCGGGCACAACTGGCAAGCGAGTAGTTATTATCCGGCGCTCGGCGAGCTT
>CAZDGT010000102.1:0-2474 GCA_964504905.1 uncultured Bordetella sp.
TTCACCGCGTCGTATTTCCGGTTCAGGCCCGCCATGTTGCCGCCGGCCAGCGTGCCAGTCACAATCGCATTATCCCAGTGATCGAGGATGCGGTGCTTGCCGAAGAGCGGATCGAAGACGGCGGCGCAGTCGCCGGCGGCGTAGATATTGGTGACGTTCGTCCGGCAATACTCATTGGCCAGAATAGCCTTTTCGGCGGCGATCGGCGAACCGCGGAGCAGTTCTTTGTTGACCGTCATCCCCACGGCAGCCACGACGAAA
Source organism: uncultured Bordetella sp. (assembly GCA_964504905.1). Classification (GTDB taxonomy): domain Bacteria; phylum Acidobacteriota; class Terriglobia; order Bryobacterales; family Bryobacteraceae; genus Palsa-187. The sequence goes on from CAZDGT010000102.1 coordinate 262, forward strand.
TCGCAGTCAATCACCGTGCCGTCCGAGAGAACGACGCGTTGCGCGCGGCCGTCCCCTTCCAGGCGCTCGGCCCGCTGGCCCGAGTGAACATGGACGCCCTTTCGCTCCAGATACTGGGTGATGAACCGTCCGGCTGCTTCGCCGGCGAATTTTCTCCACGGATGGGATTGTCCGCAGGCCAGATCGACTTTCAGGCCCAATTGCGTGAACGAGGCAGCCAGCTCCACGCCCAGCACGCCCCCGCCGACAACAGTTGCGCGGCCGCGGCCGTTGTCGTGCAGCCGGCCTTCAAACAGAGCTTTTTGAATGCCATTGTTCAGACGCTCGGCATCGTCGAGCGTCCGCAGGTAATGCACGTTCGGCAGATCGGCTCCGGGGATCGTCAAGTGGGCTGGCGAAGCACCCGTGGCAAGCAGCGCATGGTCATACGAAATCTCCTCGCCGCTATCGAGCGTAACCGTGCTGCGGGCGGTGTCCAGATGCGCCACCCGGCGACCCGTGCGCAACTGCACATGGTGTTCGGCGAACCAGTTGCCTTCGAGCGTGAACAATTCTTCACGCTGTTTGCCGCCACGCAGATATTCCTTGCTCAATGGCGGCCGATGATACGGGCGGTTGACCTCCTGGCCGACCAGCAGCAAGGAGCCATCGGCATCCGCCTGGCGGATCGCCTGGGCGGCGGCACTGCTGGCAAGCCCGCCGCCAATCAGAAGATATTTAACGTGTAACGTGTTCATCCTGGGACCACTGCGAGCCTGTCACCCGTTGGTTCATTATTTAGGCTCTTCCGGAATCACAGTGGGTACAAATCCAGTCCACCGCAGTGGAAGTAGATGGCGGTCTTGAAGTTGTCCGTGTTTCGGAACCCGCAGCACTTCCGCTTGATGGTCATGATTTTACTGTTCAATCCCTCGGCCACGCCGTTGGTGATCTGGTGGCGGCAGTGGCTCAGCACGTTCCAGATGCGTGAGCGAATCATGTCCGCGACCTTCTTCACCGGCGTGAGCCTGGATCGCTTGGCCCATCCGAACCACTTGTCGAAGAACTTCTTTCCCCAGGCGATTGAGCGATAGCTCCAAAGATCCCGCAGCGTCTCTTTGATCGCCCAGGCGCGCGAGGTCTGAAGGTTCCGTTCTTTCAGTTCCCCGAAGCGGACGCGGTAGCGATCAGGGAGATTCTCCGATGCATACAGCCAATAGTGCTTGCTTCCTTTCAGCAGATCGCATCCCCAACCGCTGAGCCGGCGGTGCTCGGCCAGGCGTACCCGATCCAACGCGTGATTCATCTGCTTCATGATGTGAAAGCGGTCGAAGACGATCTTATCTCTGGCCAGTGGCAGCGATTGCATCGTCGCCTGCACGTATGGCTCCCACATGTCCATCGCCACCGCCTCGATTCCGTCACGCTGGGCTGGAATCAGCGAAGCAAAATAACTACCCAGGCTTTCGATCGTGCGATCTTCCGCGACATGCTCGACCGTTGATTGCTCCAGGTCGCACACCACCGTCATATAGCTGTGTCCCTTGCGGAACGCCTTCTCGTCGACGCCGATATACTTCACAACCGTCGCCCCCTTCCGCTCCTGCCCGCGCATCACCGCACGCCGCATCACGCCGAAGGCCTCGTCCCAACTGATCCGCATCAGCACGCACGCGCCAGTGATCGTCTGGCATTGGCGGATCACGTCGATGATCAACCGCTCCATTAGCATCGTGAACCGGCTACGCGCCTCGGCCCATGGCGTCTTCACCTTGTGCATGCCGTCCTGCAGGCATCCGGTACGCGGAACCCGCGCGTGAAGAAACGTCTTAAGCTGACAGGTATCCAGATGACGCCAGACCCGTTCTTCCGTGTGGTCGTACAAACCCGTCTGCTTTCCGCAGACGGGACAACACCACTCGGCGTCCGGCCGATGCTCCACCCAAATGTCCACCCGCTGCTCCGCAGTGTTCAATTCCACCCGATCAACAAACCACGGCTCGACCAGGCCAAGAATCCGCTGATAAAGTTCTCTGTCACGCATCCCGCCATGTTATCCTCCCTCCCATGACCCACTCAAAAGTCGGAAGGACCCTCTTTTTATTGCCGCACATAGAAAACAAGACGGGCGCCCCAACGAGGAACGCCCGTCCGATTAGCTCCTACCCGTACCCGTCACGCCAACTGCACGAGTGCCAGTCCACTCAATCGTTACCGCTTACTCGCCATGTTGT
>CAZDGT010000103.1:0-2130 GCA_964504905.1 uncultured Bordetella sp.
TAGCCCGTCGCTTTCGAATTTGCTGGAAAACTGGGAGCCTCCGCGATCCCCAGCAGCGTGCGCGCCGCGAAAATGCCCACGAATCCACTTGATACCGCCGTGATGGCGGAAGCTACGCCCCACAGAAAGGTGCTCCAGCGCCCCAACCGCATCACTCCCCACCGGTCCAGCATCAATCCCACGGGAATTTGTGACAACGCGTAGGTCCAGAAGAATGCGCTGAACAGCAGGCCCAAATCCGTCGGGCTTAGGCCCAGTGTCTCCTGCAGCTGTGGTCCTGCCACGGACAAGCTGATCCGATCGAAGTAATTGATCAGCACTCCCGCGCCCAGCAGACTGCCGATACGCCACCGTAGCTTCGGAACGCCGTCGCTAGTCATGCGCTAGCCACTCCACGGTTTGATCCGCTAGGCTCTCCAGCGGAAGCTCCGCGTCCAACCTCAGAACCCGCGCCTCATCCACCGGAGGTTCCAGTGTTTCAAATTGACTCTGTAGCAGCTTTGCAGGAAAGAAGTGCTCATCCCGCGCACGCACTCGCCTCAGGGCCGCTTCCTGCGTGATTTCTAGAAAGACAAAGCCCAGCCCAGGCGAGGAGGCACGCAATAGATCGCGGTAGCGGCGTTTTAACGCGGAGCAGGTGACCACCGCGCCGCCTTCATGTTTGAGCAACTCTCCCGCCAGGCTGTGCAACCACCCTTCCCGCTCGGCATCGCCCAGTGGAATTCCCGCGCGCATCAGGGCCCTGTTGTGGTCGCTGTGGAAATCGTCGCCTTCAATCATCGGCCAACCCATCCGTTCCGCCACGGCCCTTCCTAAAGTAGATTTGCCACTGCCCGCAACGCCCATGATCACGACGCCCGGCTTACGATTGTTGAGCAAACTCAATTGAGCCAGTATACATCTCCTATTCTGTTCGCTACGGTCTTCGGAGTTACTTTCCGGTACCAGAAACGAATACCTGCCTCAGTCGGTAAACGTTGCACACCTCGTCACATTAATTTAAGACAACAAATTTATTCACTGCGCTAAAACACATCGTCTCCAAAACTTGCCAATCGCAACCGGACCACCGCGTGAATGGCATTCGCATTGCTTGCACACTGCTTCGTTTTAAATCTGTGCTCCCCTCCCCCGCGTGCCAGTAGTGTGCCTGTGGTGCGTTTTCCGGGGCGCAGGAACCGAGCAATTTATGGCGCTACAATTTCATAAACCGAAGTTCCCGTGTTCCAGCACTGCCACTACGGGTGGTACGCACAGGACGAACACGTTTTCCGCGGAAGAGCGTGAGCAGTTGATTCTGACGCATTTCCCTCTGGTGCGGCACATCGCCCGGCGAATCCGCCGGCGCCTTCCTGAGAGTGTGAGCTTGGACGATTTGATTTCCGCTGGCGTCATCGGATTGATGTCGGCCATTGACCGCTTTGACCGTGAACAGAACGCGAAGTTGGCGACCTACGCCGAATACAAGATTCGTGGCGCAATGCTGGACAGTCTGCGCAGTTTCGATTGGGCTCCGCGGCAGTTGCGCAAACGCGCCAAACAGATCAAGACGGCTATCTCGGCCGTCGGACAGCGCTTGCGATGCTCTCCCGACGAGGAAAAAGTCGCTCACGAACTGGGCCTCACAATCGCTGAGTATCATCGCTGGCTGGTCGGGCTCAACGGATTAAATATGGAAAGTCTCGAAGCCCCGGACGTAGAGACTTCCTACCGCGTAGACAGTGGGGAACTCAGAGCTTTGCTGAACGTCGCCATCTCGAAACTGCCCGCCATCGAAAAGCGTGTCTTGCATTTGCATTGCTACGAGGAGCTGCAGTCGCGCGAGATAGCGGAGATCCTGGGGCTGAGCACCACCCGGATTTCGCAGCTGAAATCGCGTGCGATCCTCCGTCTATGTGCGCAGGGCTCCGCCAATTGATGCGGTCTTGCACCTAGCGCACCGCAACATCGCGAATCTTAGTCCAGCGGGATTTGCCGTCCGGGCCTTCAATATATAGGTTCACGATATACTCGCCGCCCTTTGCATACTGATGAATGGGATGCTGCTCTGTGGATCCCGTGCCATCGCCGAAGTCCCACCGCCATGACGTGATCTTGCCCGTCGACTCATCCTGGAACGCGAGCAGGCGG
>CAZDGT010000104.1:0-3680 GCA_964504905.1 uncultured Bordetella sp.
ATGCGGGAACCGTCGGGCGAGAAGATCAATCCGGTGAAACTGAGCTGGTCTTCCTTGTCCGGCGAGAGGATTTGCTTCGAGACCGGATTGTGCGCGGGCGGCAACACATCTTCGGAGGGAAGGGCTACCTGTTGCCGTACGCGCCCAGTCTGCGGGTCGATCACCACCAGCTCATGTGACTTGCCGGCGGTGACTAGTAACCGCCCGTCGGGGCTCAACGCAATTGCCTGCGGACGCATGCCGGCCAGTTCCACCTGTAGACCGGCCGGAGTGAGGACTTGATTGGCTGGCGTGTTGTAACGGTTGGTTCCGACCTGCCCGACGATTTCGCGCGAAGCGGCTGGCGTGGCGGTTTGGGAACCGGCATGGAAGGGCGCGATGCCCAACGCGACAAGGATGACTGCCGATAGGCCTACGGGACGCATCCAATGCGGGCGGCGCGGCACAAATCCTATTCGTTCACATGAATGACCTTCGCAGGTGGGAACCCGTTGAAGAACGTCGCCGACGCGTTGCTGTAGGCTCCGATATTCTCCGAGTAAACCAGGTCGTCGATTTCCAGGTCCGGCAACTCCTCCGACAGCGAGATGGTATCGAGCGCATCACAGGTCTGGCCGAACACGGCGGAGATTTCCTTTTTCCCTTTGCGGAACGCATTCAAGTGATACTGGCAATGGTCGAAGATGATGCCGCTGAAGGTGTGATAAACACTGTCATCAATGTAGTAGCACGGCTTCCCATCGCGCACCGCTTTGCCGATGATTCGCGCCAAAGACGTCGCGGCTGTCGCCACCAGGAAACGGCCGGGCTCGGCTATGATCTGCAAATCCTTGGGAAACAAACGGTCGATCTCCGCGTTGATCTTCCGCGCCAGCGCGCTGAACGGTTTTACATGTTTGTTGTACGGCGCAGGGAAACCGCCCCCGATATCCAGAATCTTGAGCTCATGTCCGCGCGATTTGGATTCACGCATCACGGCCGCCGAGATGTCGATCGCCTGGACGAAATTCTGAAAGTTGGTGCATTGGCTCCCGACATGGAAACTAAGCCCCTCCACGACCAGCCCGAGGTCAAACGCTGCTTTGATCAAGTCCACCGCCTCGCCGGGGTCGCAGCCGAATTTTGAGGAGAGTTCCACCATCGAGCCGGTGTTGGGCACACGCAGGCGCAGCACCACGCCGGCGTGCGGGGCAAATTCCTTGATTTTCTTCAGCTCGGTCAGGTTGTCGTAGGTCACCAGCGGCTTGTATTTGTCCAGCGCGCGAAGTGTCTCCTTGGGCTTCGTCGGATTGGCGTAGATGATCTTGTCCCAGATGAAGTCCTGCTGCTTCTTTGCTGGCAGATGCCTGATGTTATCATACACCAGCATGAACTCCGGCAGCGACGCCACGTCGAAGCTCGCGCCGGCCTTGTAAAGCGTCCGCACAATCGCCGGCTCGGCGTTCGCTTTTACCGCGAAATAGCCCTGCACCTTGGGCAGATACTTTTTGAACTCGGCATAATTTTTTCGCAGCACGTCGTGGTCGATGACGACGAGCGGAGTGCCGTGTTTGCGCGCGAGGGCCTGAAGTTCTTTGGCATTCATAACAAAACAAAAATCGTTGCTGGCGTTTAAGCCGTTTCCGGCGCGCGCACAAGTGAAAAGATGAGGGTGACGGAATTTGAACAGGAGGAAACGGAGATATGAGAGGCGATTTTCACTGTTCCACGCGGGACCGTTTGCTAAAATCAGCGCATGGATCTGGTGGTGGAGACAAGCAATCCTTCGGGCACTCCGGTGTTTTCTCCGGCACAGACGACGCTCATCCAGGTGGCGGCGGGTTTCGCCCTGCTGGTTGCAATCTGGAGCGTGTTTCGCGGTCTGCGGCCGTTGATGCGCGGTGACCAGGTCCGGTGCGCGCCGTTCGGATTTGCACTTCTCAATCTCGTATTCGCGTTCGTGGGTTACCTGGTGACCTGCGAGCTTCCACTCGTGCAGCGGCATCCGTTGATTTTGCCCACGTCCGCGGTGGCGGGAATTCTCGCCTGGGGAGTGGCGCATTCGATTGATCGCACGCGATTCGGCGATCCGGCAATTACCGGAAACAAAATTACATGAACCCAAAAACGATCAAAATCGTGATCGTGGCGGCCGTCATCGGGGGGGTGGCGGTGATGTGCGCCGTGGTGGCACTGGTCGGCGGTGCATTCATGCTGTACAAGTATCAGGCAGCCGAGCGATTGCGCGCCGACGGCAGCGCCTATTATGAGAAGGGCCAGTGGAACGAGGCGATTGCCAGCTACACCGAGGTGATTCGGAACCAGCCAAAAGACGCCAACGCCTATGTGTGGCGCGGATGCGCCAACCAGGCCAATGGCGACATAGACAAGGCGCTGGCAGACTACACCGAAGCCCTCCGCATCGACCCGCGAAACGTTTCTGCCTACGGCAATCGCGGAAGTCTTTTTCTATACAAAGGAGACCTGGTGAAAGCGTTGAGCGACGTGAACCACGCCATAAGTCTTGATCCCCAAGAGGCTGCCAATTATGTCGTGCGCGGCGACGTCTATGTGCGCCAGGGCGAGATAGACGGTGCCCTGAAGGAGTATGACGAAGCCATCCGGCTTGATCCGGAAGGTGCGTCGGCGTATGCGGGGCGCGGTTACACGTACAGTGTCCGGGGCGAATGGGACCACATGCTCTCCGACTACGCCGAAGCCATTCGCCTCAATCCGGAAGACGCGAGCTACTACGCAAATCGGGGGCGCGCCTATGTCGAATTGAGAGAACTGGACAAGGCGATGGACGATTGCAATGAGGCCGTGCGTCTCGATCCAAAGGATGCCGAGGCGTACGACAGCCGTGCCCAGGTGTATGGAGCGAAGGCTGATTGGGACAACGCGCTCAGGGACTGCGACGAAGCCATCCGGCTCAACCCGCGGATTGCCGCTACCTATGTCTTCCGTGCCCGGATGTACGGCGAGAAGAAAGAATGGGACAAGGTGATTCGCGATTGCGACGATGCGATCCGAATTGATCCACAGGATGCCTACGCCCATGCCAGCCGGGGTCAGGCCTTCGCAGAAACCCGGCAGTGGGACAAGGCACTGAAAGATTGCGATGAAGCGGTGAAACTCAGGCCGAAGGACGCGGCCTTCCGCATGTCTCGCGCCTATGTCCACGTACGACAGGGCGATGGGCAGAAGGCGATAAGTGATTTTCGGGAAGCAGTGGAGCTCAGTCCCCGGAACCCGATGGTTTATAATAATTTCGCGTGGTTCCTCGCAACCGGTTCCGTCGATGCGATGCGCGACGGCAAGCAGGCTCTGGAACTGGCGAAGAAAGCGTGCGATCTCTCGGACTGGAAGAGTGCGATGTGCATCGACACGCTCGCTGCGGCGTACGCGGAGACTGGCGATTTTGAGCAGGCTGCGAAATACCAGAAGCGAGCCCTGGACATGATCGATGTGACACCCGCGATTCAGAAGGAAGGGAAGGAGCGGCTCAAACTTTACGAGGCGCACAAACCCTATCACGGGACCTCGGATTGACGCGCGGCAAGCCGCGTGCACGGCCGTTTGACGGAGCAGGAGGAATTGAAACGGAACACATTTATGGGCAAGAAAAAAACAAGGCTGGATCCCGCTGTGGAGGCGAAACTCGTCAAGGCAATCACAAGTCGCGACGCGGCGGCGGTGGA
>CAZDGT010000105.1:0-2291 GCA_964504905.1 uncultured Bordetella sp.
AATGGTGTCCGAGGTTTTTCAGATGAGTTACGGAAATGCGAAAGGCGTGCTCCAGTACCACAAGGAGGCACAGTTGCTCGTGGTGACGGGCACCGGCGATCAACTGGAGTTCGTCGGCCAGACGCTGGAGGCGCTCAAAGAGAAAACGCAACGGATGCGCGCATCGCAGACGAAATCCCCGGCGCCTCCGGTAAAGACGGAAGAACCCAGGAAGCAATGAGCGGATAAAGCAAATGGCAGTTTCAAACACCACCATGCCATTTCTCGCTGGCGGACAGCCATCGCACCCGGTTGTGAAGGCCCTGGCATCCCGAACGCCGGACCGCGCCCAGGACGACGACGCCTGTGGTCTGGCGGCCGCTGTGGGACGCGGCGATGAAACCGCGTTCCAGGTCCTCTATGATCGCTATCACGCCAGGCTTCTCCGGCTGGCCCTTGTTATCGGTCGCGGCGATGAATCACTCGCCCAGGAGACCGTGCAAGCCGTGTTTCTGACGGCTGCTTCCAAACTGCGAAGTGTCGAGGGCGAGGAGCACTTGTGGAACTGGCTCGCGCGAGTGGCGCGGCAGCACCTCGCGAAGGCGTGGCGACAGCGTCAGCGCGAATCCGCCATGATGGTGACCGGCGATCCGCCTGAATCCGCCGATGTCACCGAAGCCGACTCCGTGTTGGAACAGCATCTTGATGCGGCATTGCTGGGGCTCGAAGCCGATGACCGGCAGTTGATCGAGTGGTTTTACTTTGATGGTTTAAGCCAGAAGGAGATTGGCGAAAGATTGAATGCCACCGCCAAGGCAGTCTCCAGTCGACTGGAACGCGCGCGAGCCCGATTGCGAGCCACGCTCAGCAGAAAGCTTTCCCATGAAACCTGAAAAGCGACGCTTGATTCACGATTTGCTGGACGAGGAACAACTCGCCTGCCGCGAGGCTACGTTAGTTGCGGGCAGACGCGTGCTTCGCTGGCGCCGCCGCCGGCGGGTGGCGATGCAATGTCTCGCAGTGGTGGCAATTCTTGGAATCACCGCGCTGTGCCTCGAACGCATGAGACCGGCGCAACCGAAAGCGGTAATTGCGGTCGTGGTTCCGACGATTCAGCCCGAAAAGACCAGCCTCACGGATGAAGAACTCCTGGCGCTCTTTCCAAAAACACCTTTGGCTCTGGCAACGCTGGAGAAAGGCAAGAAGCGCCTCATCTTTCTGAATCGGTATGACGAAGAACGCTTGATCAAGCGGCTTTAAGATCACCCATCCGCGCTACTTGCCGAGGAATTTTACAACGGCTTCGGTCCGGGAGCTGACCTGAAGTTTCTCGTAGATATTGTGGCAGTGCTTGCGGACGGTCTCGATATTGATGCCGAGCATGTCGGCGATTTCCTTGTAGGGAAGGCCTTTGGAAAGCAGCTCCAGGACTTCACGTTCGCGGATCGAGATAGGGTGGTCGCTGCCTGGGCGCACCGGCTGATAGTGAAAGTGCTGTACGATTTTGCGCGCGATCAGGCTGTTGAGCGGAGAACCGCCCCGCGAGGCATCACGAACCGCTTCGAGAACCTGGGCGCTGGAGCCGGTGCGTCCTTTCAATAGATAACCCACTGCACCGGCCAGCAGGGACTTGAAGATGACGTCCGCATCTTCATATACCGTCAGCATGATGTACTGCGTGGAAGGAAGCAGGCCCTTGAGATGCCGCACACAATCTATCCCGCTCATGCGAGGCAGATTGATATCCATCAGGACCACGTCGGGCTGATGGCGGGGAATTTCCTCGATGGCGGCTTCAGCCGAGCGATGGCTGCTTATACAGGTGAAACCGTGGGCGCGGTCGAGTTGATGCACCAATTGCTCGCGGACAACATTGTCATCCTCGACCACGCACACACGGATGGCTCGCGCAGCGGGTTGCGTGTCCAGTTTGGCGCTCATTTTCATTAAATTACGAGGCTGCGCTCTTTTTGCCAACTACACGCCCGTGTAATCGGTTTTGTGGCACGGAAAACCTGACCGTTGCACCCTTGCCGGGCGCGCTGACGATGTCGAGCATTCCGCCAATATCCTCCAGGCGTCTTCGCATGTTCGGCAGGCCGTTGCCGTCGCCGGCGATCTGCGCTGGATCGAAACCGCTTCCATTGTCGGCGATGGTGATGATCAAGGAGGTTTCATTCAACTGAAGAGCGACGTTTACTTCCGTGGCCGCCGCGTGAGCCGCAATATTTTGGAGAGCCTCCCGCGCCGCGAGCACCAGGTTGTGGCGCAATTCGGCGTTTAGCGTAATGCGGGGCAGCACCATCGGAACA
>CAZDGT010000106.1:0-1698 GCA_964504905.1 uncultured Bordetella sp.
TCGGCTGAAGGAGGTACGCCGATCTACGTTCGATCCATCGGTCAGGTTCGACGCGGTTCGCAACTCCGGCAAGGTACGGCCACCAAGGATGGCCGCGGAGAGACGGTGCTCGGCGTCGTGATGATGCTGAAGGGTGAGAACAGCCGGCAGGTTTCCACGCGCGTGATCGAGCGGCTGAACCAGTTGGGGAAAGCGCTTCCGCCGGGCGTGCGGATCGATCCGTTCTACGATCGGCGCCAACTCGTTGATCAGACCATTCGGACCGCGGCAACGAATCTGGCTGAAGGCGGCATCATCGTGGTAGCGGTGCTGTTCCTGTTCTTGCTGCAGGTTCGTGCCGGCTTGATCGTATCCGCCGCGATTCCGCTGTCGATGCTGGTTGCCATCGTCGGCATGCGGTACTTCAATGTATCCGCCAATCTCATGAGCCTCGGCGCCATCGACTTCGGTCTGATCGTGGATGCCGCAGTGATCATCGTGGAGAATTGCGTCCGCCGGCTCAGCCAACAACGCCGCGCGCGCGGTCGCAGCCTGACACCCGGCGAACGGCGCGACACCATACTCGCAGCGAGCGTTGAGGTCCGCAAAGCAGGGCAATTCGGAGAGATTCTTATCATCGCCGCATACCTGCCCATCGTCTCGCTGGTTGGGATTGAGGGGAAGATGTTCCGGCCCATGGGGTTCACGGTCATTCTGGCCCTGGTTGGCGCGCTGGTGCTCAGCCTGACTCTAGTGCCAGCGCTTTGCGCCATCTTCTTGCGTGACACGAAGCCGAAGGCGGCGGGGGGCGCAGAGGGGCATGAGGACGAGGAAGACAATCCCGTCGTTCGCGCGCTGCAGCGCCTGTACCAACCGCTGCTCGAATTCACCCTTCACCATCGAACGTGGACCATAGTGGCCTCTCTCGGATTGGTCGCCGCCTCTGGCTTTCTGGCGGCTTCGCTGGGCTCCGAGTTCCTGCCGAAGTTGGAGGAAGGGGCGCTCGCCATCAACGCGGTACGGCTCCCTGGTGTCTCTCTGCCCGAGGCCGTCAAAATGACCAACACACTGGAACGAGCCATTCGCGAATTCCCGGAAGTGCAAACCGTAGTCACGCGCATCGGCCGGCCTGAGATTGCTACCGATCCGATGGGCGTCAACGCAGGCGACACCTATGTATTGCTGAAGCCGCAGGCAGAGTGGACTTCGGCGTCTTCCCGCGAGGAGTTGGTGGAGAAGATGGAGGCCAAGCTGACAGAACTCCCCACCATGAACTACACGTTTTCACAGCCGATTGAGTTTCGAATGGCGGAGCTGATCGAAGGCACTGGGGCGCGGTCCGATGTTGTCATCAAGATCTTCGGAGAAGACCTCGACGAACTACGATTGCGTGGCCAGGACGTCGCAAAGGCGCTTTCAGCCGTAAGAGGCGCGGCGGATCTAAAAGTCCAGCAGCTGACGGGACAGCCGGTGTTGAGCATAAAAGCCAATCGCGAGGCCATCGCCCGCTACGGTATCAACGTGGCCGACGTGCAGCAACTGATTCAGACGGCCATTGCCGGGACGCAGGCTTCTACCGTACTCGAAGGCTTCAAACGCTTCGACCTGGTTGCCCGGCTGACACCAGAATCGCGCAACAGCGCACAGGCATTCGCCAACCTGCTCGTCAGCACGCCCACGGGGCAGAAGATTCCCTTGGCTCAGTTGGCCGAGTTCCGC
>CAZDGT010000107.1:0-10408 GCA_964504905.1 uncultured Bordetella sp.
ACCAGGAAAGTTACATCCCGGCCCGCCTCCAACAATCGGCCACCAAAATAGCCGCCGGTTGCTCCGGCGCCAACCACGAGAGTACGCATCTATCAAGACCCGACACTTATACTATCGTGGCGCAGAGCTTTATCTTCGGGCGTGGGTCGCTTCCGGCATGTTATCTAGCCATTCATTGGCCTTATCCTGCGCCTCTTCTTTTTTGATGCCGTAACGTTCCTGGAGTTTCCCTACCAACTTGTCTCGAGATCCACTGATGTACTCGATGTCATCGTCGGTAAGTTTTCCCCATTGCTGCTTGGCTGAGCCCTTGAGTTGTTTCCATTTGCCTTCAATCTGGTCCCAATTCATTGGTTTGTCCTTTCTTCACTTCAATCGCGGCCCGGATTCGAGCGCCGGGTCACTGTTTGACTGCAGTTGAAAGGCCAGCTTGCGGGCCGGTGGATTGTTCCGGAATGGCTAGAATAGTCTGCTGTTTGTTGGGCCGCCCCAGTGATGACAGAGGAAGCTTACGCGGAATCCGCACTTCAACACGATGTATGCCGCCATCGTCATTTAATGCAAGAGCATCCCTCATTTCCTGCAAACCCTCATCGACTTTCATCGTAGCCATGCTGAGCGACGCATCTTGCTGCACCATGATCTGGTAAGTGGAGGAGCGATAGCGGTAAGTAATCTCGAAGCCCGGCCATTCGTCCGGGATGGAGGGGCTCACCGTCAGTATGTTGCCGCGCAGCCGGAATCCCAGGACGTCTTCGATCCATACGCGATACATCACACCCGCGGAGCCCGTATACCACGTCCATCCGCTTTGTCCTACGTGTCCTTCCGCGGTCGACACATCGGCCGCCGCGACATACGGCTCGCCGCGATACTGGCCAGCTTCCTGTGAATTTCGGCTGTGCTCCGCGGGATTCATCATCGTAAGCAGCCGCACCGCCGCGGCGCCCTCTCCAAGCCGCGCCCACGCCATGGCCATCCAGAGCGAGCCATGCGTGTACTGCCCCCCGTTTTCACGGAGACCGGCCGGGTAGCCCATGATATAGCCGGGATGCGGCTGCGAATGATCGAAGGGTGGCGTGAACAGCCGCACTAGTTTGTTGGAGCTATCCACCAGAATCCCGTCGGCGGATTCCATGGCCCGCCGCGCACGCGTTGGCGACGCTTGCGCCATCACCGCCCAGGATTGAGCGATGGAATCGATGCGCGCTTCCTCATTCGCATGGGATCCCAACGGAGCGCCATTGTCGAAGAATCCGCGCAGATACCAGTCCCCATCCCAGGCGGATGCCTCGACAGCTTCCTTCAACGCTGCTGCCCGCCTCTGCCAGTCGGCAGGCACGGAAGTCGCTTTGTCCCTGATGCAGGGAAGGAACGAATCGACTACGGCACTGAGAAACCACGCCAGCCAGACACTCTCCCCGCGGCCTTCGATTCCTACTCGATTCATGCCGTCATTCCAATCGCCATTGCCAAACAAAGGCAGGCCGTGGGCCCCAAGCCGCCATCCATGTTCAATGGCGCGCCGGCAGTGTTCCCAGAGCGGCGCGGTTTGAATTGAGCTGGTGGGGACGAATAGCCGCTCATGCTCATTGGATTTCAGCGGCTCGCCATCCAGGAATGCCACGTCTTCGTCTAGAATCGCCGCGTCCCCCGTCACGGCGACATAATGCGCTACCGCGTAGGGCAACCACAGCAAATCGTCAGAGCATTGCGTGCGCACTCCCATGCCCGTATCCGGATGCCACCAATGCTGAACGTCTCCTTCCACGAACTGCCGGGAGGCGCAAAGCAAAATGTGTGAGCGCGTAAGCGCGGGACGCGCGTAAAGGAACGCCAACGAATCCTGAAGCTGATCGCGGAATCCAAAAGCGCCGCTGGACTGGTAAAACGCCGAGCGGGCCCAGAAGCGGCAGCTTAGAGCCTGGTACGGCAACCACCGGTTCAATAAAAAGTTAGTAGAGAGGACAGGCGTTCGTACCTGCAACATGCCGAGTGTGGAATCCCAGGATTGACGGGTGGTGACGTACGCCTGTTCCACTTGGTCGGCGGTCTGGTAGCGGCTGATGATCGCGCGAGCATCGGTATCGGTAGCAGCTTCACCCAGCAGAAAGACAATCTCCGTTTGACCGCCACGCTCCAGAGTGACCTCAAGTTGCAGCGCCCCAGCGGGGTCGAGTCCAGCGCCAGTCCGGTTATCCAGGCGCGCGCGTTCCAGGCACACAGGTTGAGAGGCCGAGCGATTGCGGCCCAGGATCTCCGTCCGGTCGCTGGAGTACGAGGTTGCCCGAGGGCTCGCGGCCGTAAACGCGATGCGATTCGGTTGGCTTCCGTTCCACGATTGACGGGCGAATATCGCGCCGGATCCCGAGTCGTATACCGTGTGGATGTGCGGCTGCTGATCTTCGCGGTTCGCGCCCAGTACCCATTCGATGAAATGAAGAACGGTGATACGGCGACGCCGGGAGGAATCGTTGCGGAGCCGCAAGCGGTATACCTTGACAGGATCCCCGGTGCCATCCTCGTTTACCGGCACAAATACCGTAAGCTCCTGTCCAATGGAATGACTGTTGTGCTCGAAGACCGTATAGCCCTGGCCGTGGCGCGCTCGATAGGCGTCGTTCTCGCGAATCGCCTGAGGCGTCGGAGTCCAGCAGGCGCCGCTCTCGTCATCGCGTAAGTAAATGACTTCGGATTGTGGGTCGGTTACCGGATCGTTGTGCCAAGGGGTCAGCCGGTTCGTCTGGCTGTTGCCGCGCCAGGTGAATCCCAGTCCGCTTTCGCTCACCAGCGTGCCAAAGCTCGCATTGGCCATGACGTTTACCCAGGGCGCGGGAGTCTTGCCACCAGGAGCGAGGTAAATCGCGTACTCGCGCCCGTCCTTGCTAAATCCCCCCAGTCCGTTGAAATACGGCAGCTCAAGAAATGGCAGGGGAACTGAAGGCTCCTCTGCGCTGTTACCCGTGCGAACAAATTCGGGTTGCTCCGGCACTTTGCTTGCGATCGCCAATTGTTGTTGCAGTGAACCGCGGCTTCCGCTCAGCACCACCCGGGATGCGGACAACAGCAAGTCGACATGCGCTTCCGGCATCGCATGCCAATCGCACAAATAGACTCCACCACGCTGGTTGTCGCGGACGTTTCCAGTGTGGGCGTCGATCTGCCGTTGCAACTGGTGATGCAGCGGGTGATCGTAACTGGGGCCCTCCTGGTTGAGAACGATCAAATCGGCTTGAAACCCGCGCATGCGCCAATAGGTATGCGCCAGCAATAATTCCCGCACCAATGGCAGCGCGCGCGGATCGGCAATGATCACCGTGAGCAAGGGCAGATCGCCGGATATTCCGTAGCCCCAAAGCGCCGATTGCCCAAGCTGGTTGCGCTCCATCCGGAATCCTGGCACGCGCAAACTGGGATTGGGGTAAAGAAGATTGCTCGCCAGCGCGTGGAAGCGGTGACCCTTCGCCGGGCCGATGCCGAGGTAGCGGAACTCCAACTGGCTTCTGGTCCACGCCATTTCAAACGCCCGCGTCACGGATTCAGGACGGCGGTATTTTGCTGCCAGAGCCAGAATTTCCTCGCGCGAGCTTGCCGCCAGCGTGACCAGAACAAACTCCAGCCTGCTAAGGGGCTCAATCGCGAGGCGGCAGCGCAGGCTAAAGATGGGATCGATCACGATCCCCGCGGAGTCAGAAAGTGGCCGCCGTAGAGCTTCGGCAAACTCCACGGGGTTACCGCGTCCCAGAAATTTAGAGCGATCAGTCTCGGACTGTATTTTGCCGCTCGCGCCCACCAGAAAATGCGCCGCCCAAACCGGAGCCTCTTCAGGAGAGCGCGGCCGCCGCTTGGCGATAAGAATGTCGTCCGCGGTCCGTTCGGTCTCAATGAACATCTTGGCGAAGGCCGGGTGTGCTTTATCCGCCGCGTGCGGCGCCAGCGCTAGTTCACAATAGCTGGTGAATTCAAGAGGACGGGTTCGAACCGAGCTATTGGCGACTTTCACCCGGCGCAGTTCTACATCGTCTTCGGGCGCGACCGTGACTTCCATTACCGTCTCAATGCCAAATACATGACGGTGGAACTCGGCGCGGTCGGCGGAAAAGTGTGCGGAAGCCGAACCAAGATGCGCGCCCACGGGCTTAGCCGCCGCTGCCCAGACAGTGTCGGATCGCATGTCGCGGATGTAAAGGAAACTGCCCCAAGCGTCGAGCGTGGTGTCGGAACGCCAGCGAGACAGATCCAGATCGTTCCATCGGCTGTAGCTACCGCCTGAATTCGTCACCATCAGGGAATAGCGGCCGTTGCTATAGAAGTGAACTCGCGGAACGTTGGTTGTGCCGGTCCAAATGCGCTCCGCCGGCTCTTCGCTAGGTGTGGGACGCGCTACAGGAGCGCCGTCCTCGCCCTTGTCCGGAGAAGAATGCGTAATGGGAATACGTTCGAACAACACGGATTCGATGGCTCTGATCCTAAGATCAGCATGGAAGCGGCGCTGCATCACGCCGCGGTGCACAGTATTGTCCAAAGCCACCAAACTCATTCCTTGGTGGTGCGCCATGTAGGCATAAATCACTACGCCGCGTTCGCCATCACGCTCGGCCGTGCGCGTGAAATCGATTGCCTCATAGAATCCCATGGGCCCCACCATGCCGAGTTCTTCCAAGTGCTTCAAATTGGCAATGGCGGCCGCCGGCTGAATCGGCAGCGCAAGCATTGTGGAATAGGGCGAAATCACCAGCCCTTCCTCGTCGGCGCAGGGCTTAAGAGCCAGTTGAGGCACACCAAACGCCCGATACTGATAGGTCTGATTGGCGTCTAGGGCGCTGTACGCGGATTCAGAAATGCCCCACGGAACATCCATCTGGTTTCCGTAATCGATCTGGCGTTCCACAGAATCCCGGCACGCGTCCTCCAACAGGGAATTCACGAACAGGCGAGTAAAGAGGGCCGGCATCAAATATTCAAAAGCCGTTCCGCTCCATGAGAGCAACGTCTGCCCTTCGCGAAAGGAAACGCGCGGACGTCCCAGAGCGAACCAGTGCTCCACGGGAACATCGCCTTTAGCCATCGCTACCAGGCTCGCGATGCGGGATTCGCTGGCCAGCAAATCATAATGGCTGCTCGATCCTGGAGCGGATCCAACGGCGTAGCCAATTGCGAACATGCGCCGCTCTTTGTCATAGAGGAATCGCATATTCATGCCGTTGGCCAAGCTCTCGGCGGACTCGGCCAGGCGCGTCAGATTGGCAATAGCTCGCGTTGCATTGGCGCGAGCCTCTTCATATTCCACGGCGAGCTGACGGAGCCATCCCGCCACTTCAGAGGGCAATCCGGGGTCCAGACGGCGCGTCAATATTTCATCCATCGGACCCGGGTGTCCCGAAGCGAGCGCGTTGAGTGAAGGAACCATGCGTACTGCCCGCCGCCGCAACTTGCCCGCATGCTCCCCTAGTACGCGCACCGTTGCCGCCGGCGGACGCATCAGGGTTTCCATCCACTTTAGGTAAAGCTCTACAGTTTCCGTCCAGGACTTCAATTCGTATTCAAGCCGCGACGCCCAGTAGGAAGCCTCATCGCCTTTTTGCATCTCCTGCAATTGCTGCAGCGGCGCCATAGCCAGCCGGAGTCTCCCGATCACCGCGTATCCCTCTGCCGTACCTCGCAAAAGCCGCCGTAGCGCATTCAGCTGCACGGTTGCCAAGGGATCTGTACCGCAGGCTTCGCGCAAGATGGACAAGGTATCGGCAAGTCCGCGCAAGCATTGCTGGCCGAGCACGGGGGCGCGCGCTGTATCCTGGCATCCCTGCTCCAGAACCCACAGACATGCGAGCAAGTTTCCGCTGTCAGCCGTTGAAACATAGCGCGGAATCAAAGGCTCCAGCGTTCGAGTGTCGTACCAATTGAGAAGGTGCCCTTCGTGGCGTTCCATCCGCTCGAGGGTCGCCATGGTTTGGGAACAGCGTCGCCAGAAATCGTCGGGCGTAAGATAGCCAAAATCACGCGCGGCCAGCGCGGAAGTAAGCCACATCCCAATATTCGTGGGCGACGTTCGAGCTGCCACTTCAATATGCAGTGCCAACTGCGAATTGTCCGGAGGCAGCCAGTTCATCGCCGCACCCACCAAATCATCGAAATAGCGCCAAGTACGGCGCGCCATCTGACGGAGATACTGATTGCCGCCGGCCTGAAAGCGGCGGCGCTGCGAGTCGCGTACCGGACGCGACAACCAGTGCATCAATAGCGGAGAAAGTGCCCATAGAGCTAAGAAGACCGCGGTGGGCGCAAAGGAGCCCTCCCATCCCATCACGACCATGAGAAACAGAGAGAACCCGGACACCACCAGCATGTGGCGCATGGTGGAGGTGAAGTGGGCTCGCGCGGCGCTGTCGGCAGTTTGCCATTCCAGCAAATGATGGCCGCTGATCCAGCGGCGATAGGACACGCGCACGATCGCATCCAGCGAAAGCCATGCCTGGTGTGGAAGGAACGCAACCATCATCGCTGCGCGGATGATTTCGTCAAAAGCTCCCCTCCAACCTCGAATGGAGCCATGCAAGTAGCGAGCGAAACGCTCGAATAAGGGTGCGATTGCTGGAATCGCCACGGCGAGGCCCACTACTAGACTCCAAACGCCGGGAGCTTTCGATGTGAGCCATCCGAACAGGAGCAGCAGCATGGAGGCGCTGGGAACCAGACTGCGCCTCAAATTGTCGAAAATCCGCCAGCGGTTGATGGCGCTCAGCGGATTCGGTTCCCATCCTCCGCGCGCGCTGGGCACGCTCCCCAGCATCCAAGGAGCGATCTGCCAGTCTCCGCGAATCCAGCGATGCTGCCGCTTGCTGTAGCTCGCGTAATCGGACGGCATGTTTTCAAACAGCTCGATATCGCTCGCCAGTCCTACTCCGGCGTATGCGCCCTCGATCAGATCGTGGCTAAGCAGAGTTTCGCGTGGAAAGCGATTGCCGGCGCTTTCGCGGAAAGACCGAACGTCATAGATGGCCTTGCCGTGAAAGATTGCCTCTCCGAACAAATCCTGTTGTGCGTCGGACACGGTTTGGCAGTAAGGATCCGTTCCAAAGCTGTCGGAGAACACTCGCGTAAAATGCGTGGCCGTCGCGCCGGGCAAAGAAATGCTGACCCGTGGCTGGATGACGGAAAATCCACGCTTGCGGACTCGCGTCAGCGGATCGAGCACGGCTCGATTCAAGGGATGCGCTATCGTCTCGATCATGCGCCTTCCCGTGTCAGGCGGCAGTTGCGTGTCCGCGTCCAGGGTGATCACATACCGGATCGTCAAGGGCAGTTGGCCCACGATTCTGATGGATGGATCGCCTTCGCCGCTCAGGAATTCGTTGAGGTCTTCCAGTTTCCCGCGCTTGCGTTCTCGGCCGATCCAGCATCTCTCGCTTTCCGACCATACGCGCTCCCGGTGAAAGAGAAGAAAGCGGCCGCCTGGATAACGGTTATTCAATTGTTCGATGCCCTGACGCGCCGTCGCAAGAACTTCCAAATCTCCAAATGCCGTGGATTCTAATGAGTCCGTGAAATCTGAAAACAACGCGAAGCAGATATTCGGTTCCTGGTTTGCAAGAAAACGAACCTCCAACTTTTCCACCTCCAGCCGCACCACTTCCGCGCTGGACAACATCATGGGGACCACAACCAGCGTGGCGTGGTCTTCCGGGATTCCCTCCTTGAAATCCATCTTCGGCAGCATATCCGGCGGCAGCAGCGAAATGACGAGCGCATTGATGATCTGCACCGCCAATTCGCTCAGTGGAAACAGCGCCAAGGCACCCAAAATCACCAGCATGCCAGGCTGGCGTACGCCAACATCCCACGCGAACGCGAGCGCGAGCGCCAGGAAACACATGGTTAGCCCGACCAGACTACCTAGATAAAACGGAGTGGCCCTGCGCCGTAATGCCCTGAGTGAACGAATACGGAGCGGCATCCGCGCGTCCGTCAGGCGCTCCAGCTCGGCCGCCCCCTCGGCCAGAAGGTAGAAAGAGACTGATGTCGCTTGCGGATCCGCGGCCTGCCTGGCTAAGACATTCGCGCGGCGGGCTACTTCCAGCTCAGCGATTCCGCTGTGCCGTGCAATCTGTTCGACAGCCTTGCGGGATCGATCGCGTGTGGAGAAGTCACTGCGGGCATGAGTCGGATCCGTACGCAACTCCGCCTCAACCAGGCTGGTGGCCTCAAATATCTTGGTGAAATCCAATCTGGCCAGCGCGCGCAGACTGCCGAATGCATTGGCGATGGAGAGGCGCTCTGCGGCCTCGCGGTTATGTTCGTTGCGAACCACATCTGCCAGGGGAATTCCCAGCCTGGTTTCGATCCACTGCTGCGCCGGCGCGAGCGCACGATCCTCGTCCTGCAGTTGTTCGACCAGGCAGGTTGCGAAATAAGGCTCGCTCGCAATCGCTTCGGATTCCATTTGACGCAGAATGTGCTGGAAAACCTCGGGGTCGCGGCGCGCGCTGGTGGCGAGCCGATTTGCCCAGAAATAGCCGGTTTCCCGAATCTGCTGCGCCTGGTCGACACGCCGCGCGAGATCCGCCAGCGATTCAATAAGTGACAAACGCAGCAACAGTGGAAATGACCAAAGTTCGGCGATCGTTAACGCCGTCACCCGTTGATACTCAGTGAGGGCCTCGGAAATATTCGCCTGGTCCACGGAGCGGTCTGAATAGAGAGTCAATTCCGCAGCAAGCTCGGAGACGAAGAGATAGCCGTACTGTCCTGAATGTGACCGAATGTGATTGCGCGGCAGAGAGCGGCGAATCTCTGCAATATTTGTGCGAACCAAGTAGGCATTGTCGAGCAGCCACTCGGCGGAAGCTGTGAGCGTGTGATCCAGGCGCGCGGCTTCCGTGAGGCTTTCACGCACCGCTGCGAGGCTAGCTTCACTCTCGCGCAGCCGTTCCAGGATCTGGCTCTTGAACAGCGGCGACGGATTGCGCCGCTCGGAGCACAGGCGCGTCATTTCCGAAATGGATGCCGCGGGGCTCTGCGCAAAATCTGTTGCGCGTTGCCGAGAGCCTCCGGTCAACATGAAAATCGACGGGTCGCTATTCCCGCGAAGTTCTTTTACGATGGTTTGAATCTCAGGCGCCGGCGCAGCGACTACCACTACGCTTTCGCCATCGAGTCGAAGACTTGCGAAGCGGCTCAATCTCGATCGCGCAGACGGCTTAGCGCCATCCACCAACAAGAGAGTCTCCCGGCGGGACCCGTGGACCAGCCGGAATGATTTTTCGGCGTCCTTCTTGGAGGAGTAGATCGCAAAAACGAGCCGAATTGATGTAGGTGTCATGCGACGCCTGGCAGTCGGAGCTGACGCCGGGCCGTCAGGCGCGGCCGCGCATAAATCGTGTCAAAAGGCAGATAAAAAACAGCAGCGCGAACAATAGACTTGCCGTCACGGCCGATACCGAGGCAGCTTTTTCAATGATCACTGTAGTGACGCTACCCAGCGTCAACATTCCAAAGACCGTCAACCATCCAAGCATAGTGTCCCTTCCGATGGCCGCTATGGCGGACCGGTTTTTTATTCCCGCTTTGTTCGCCCTGGATTGGAATCCAGGCGCCGATGGCGCAGGCGAGTCACTGCGTTTAAGGCAACTCGAGGGCCAGCGGGAAACCTAAGAGAACACTTGACGAGGTAAGAAGTGGAAGCCAAGATCCGGCAATTCTGACAGCCTCCGGTGAAAAAGCTTCATCTCCAGTCCTATGGACTCGATTGATATGATTTGATGGTGTTCGGACAGGTTTGGGGGCTTGCATGAAAAAACTGAAGACGGCGGTATTCGGAACTGGTTTTGTGGGGCGAGTCCATATCGAGGGGATCCGTCGTCTGGGCAACGTCGAAGTGTACGCGATTGGCGTGGGTCCTGAAGATGACGCAGCGCGCCTGGGCGAGGAACTCCATGTGGAGAAGGTGAGCCGGGACTACCGCGCGCTAGTACAAGACCCGGCTATTGACGCAGTTCATGTCTGTACTCCCAACGCTATGCACTTTCCCATCGTGAAGGCCGCTATGGAAGCGGGCAAACATGTAGTCTGCGAAAAACCGTTGGCGTTGTCAGTTGCGGAAGCGCAAGAGATGGTTGAGCTTGCGCGAAGAACCAAGCTGCGAAACTGCACGTTCCACAATCTGCGCTACTACCCGATGGTGCAGCAAGCCCGCCGCATGTGCGAAGCGGGGGAACTGGGCGACATCCTGATCGCACAGGGCACGTATTCGCAGGATTGGCTTCTTTACAACACCGATTGGAACTGGCGGCTGGTTTCGGCGGAGGGCGGCGCTTCCCGCTGCCTTGCTGACATCGGCTCGCACTGGTGTGACGGTGTAGAGCACGTGACCGGTCTCCGCATTACTTCCGTGTGCGCCGACGTGCAAACT
>CAZDGT010000108.1:0-6461 GCA_964504905.1 uncultured Bordetella sp.
CGACGCGTCGCAATTTTGACCTCGCCGCCACCGCCCTCGCCGGTTTGATAGGTGGCTTGGATTTCGGCCGACTCCTTTTCGCCGACGTTCACTGTGTTGGGGCCGGCCATGATAGTGCTGCCCTTCAGAAAAACGGTGGCAGTAGGGATCTTTAGGGGCACGGCTTCAGGACGGATGACTGAGGCGTCGCGTATTTCCACGTTGCCGCCCAAGCCTTCATTGTTTCGATAGCGAATCGATCCGGCTATTACGCCTTCGGCGGTCATCTTCTCGGGTAACGGCGCGCCCAGTTTGCGCACCATTTCGACGACGGATGCCAGAGGGGCATCCAGGAACTCGGCCGAAATTTCCCATCGCGGCGTAGTCAGCAGATCACGCGTACTGGCATGCAGCCTGGTATTTAGACCCGCGGGAGAAGTGGAATCGAGTTCCAGAGTCTGGCCCACCAGATCCAGCCTGCCCTTGTAGCCGACGCGCCACTGGCCAGCGCTTTCCAGATCGAGAGTGCCTTTGACATCCAGATTATTGGGGACTCCGGAAACCTGAGCGTCAAGCGAGACCACACCGTTGAGCGCCACATTGCCGGCTTCGAGCAGGCGCGCGATGGAGTCGAGCGCACTGGGTTCCAACTCCACTCTGAGATTCAATTGTTGGCCGGCGGCCGATGGAGTGGCCGTTCCGCGCACGAAAAAGTGTCCGAAGTTTTGCGCCGAGCGATCCGTCCGCGCGGGAACGCCGGAAAAACGCAAATCGATCGAGCCGTCTTCACGGGGCGAGACATCCAGATCGGTGTCATCGAAGTAGAGCGGGGATTTGGTCTGGGAGAATTTGAAATTGACGCGTCCGCCGCGCATTTTGATCAGCGGTAAAGTCGCCGACGATGTCCGCGGCAGGGAAGCCGGCAGAACCGTAGCGGATGTCTGATTCAACAGCATCTGGAAGTTCCACGGCGCGTCATTGGGCTTCACCAGATTGAAAGTTGCGTCGTTTAGATGGAGGCTCGCGAATTCCAGGCGTCCCCGCAACAGGGCCAGCAGGCTGACGCGGGCGTCGAGTGTGTTGGCGTAGGCGAATGGTTCGATTCCGGCGCGGCGGTCTTCGTGAATGGTTACCCCGTCCAGCGAGACTCCAGGGCCGGAAAACAGCGTAAGCGATACACGGTCCAATTCAACCTTGCGTCCCAGACCACGCGCGAGGGCACGCTCCATCGGCGCCTTCAAGAAACTATCCACGGGCGCGTAAGGTAATGCCACACCGATCACGGCAATCGCCAACAGAGTGATAATGAGCGCCCGCTTCACCGCACGGCCTCCGAAAGGCGGCGATAAGCTTCGGGATCGTCAATGTCCGTCAGAATGCCAGCGTCGTCCACATCGACGTAAACGGTCTGAGGGATGTGGCCGTGAATTACGTCGCTTGCTTTTGCCGTAGGAGGCAGCCCCAGGATCTCTTCCGCAATGACACGGGTTCCGAACACAGGATGACCACGCTTGACGCCTTTGTCAATACTGGTCCGTGGAATTACGAGCAGGGTTGCGGGATCGCGCCGCCGGAAGTCAGCTGCGACGCGTTCGACCGTTTCAATTTCAACAGCGGGTGAGTCCACCGGAATGAACAGGAATCCTTCGGCATCCTTCGGCAGCGCCGCCAGCCCAGTCTGCAAGGAACTCAACTGCCCGCGTTCGGGAGCCGGGTTGATCACGGTAGTCGCGACGTGCCCGATCATTGGGCGGATCGCATCGGCGTGATAACCCAGCACTACAATGACGGGATCGCAGACGCACGACATCACCCGCACCAGTCTTTCGATAAAAGTCTCACCGCGATATTGGAGCAGGGCTTTAGGGCTGCCCATCCGGCTGGAGGCTCCGGCCGCCAGGATAATCCCGGCGATCACTTCAATAGCGCCCGCAGGTTGTCGTGCGCGAATACGGACTTCGAGACCAACCGCCAATCGACGTCGGGCGTGCGCCGCATGGCGATCATCTCGGCGACCACGGAGATGGCGATCTCTTCCGGCGTTTCGGCGCCGATCTCCAGGCCCATGGGCGCGAAGATCTTCTCGAACAAGTGGCGCGGGAAGCCTTCTTTTTCGAGCTCCTTCACCACCGCGATGGTCTTACGCTTGCTGCCGATCATGGCGACGTACTTCGCGGGCGTCTCGACGGCCCAGCGCAGCACGCGCATATCGTCGCGATGGCCGCGCGTGACAATGATCACGTAACTGGTGGACGTGATGGCCAGCTTTGGAAAGACGCTCTCGTATTCCTCGGCGTAGACTTCGTCGGCTTCAGGGAAGCGCTCTTTGTTGGCGAAGGCTTCGCGGTCATCTACAATCACGGTGGCGAATCCGGCCAGATGGGCAACTTTGGAGAGGCTCTTCGAAACATGGCCGCCGCCGAAAATGAAGGCGCGCGGCTGGGGCACCACGGGTTCGACGAAGATGTTCAATTGGCCTCCGCAGATCAAGCCATTATCGTAGGCGGCATCCTCGCCCAGGCTGACGTTGAGGTGGCGAGGCTTGTCGGTTTCGATGACTTCGCGGGCCGCAGTCCAGACCTCGGCTTCGACGCAGCCTCCGCCGATGGTGCCCAGCATGGAGCCATCCTCGCGCACCAGCAGCTTCGCGCTCTCATAGCTAGGGATGGAGCCGTTCACCTGAACGATCGTCGCCACGGCGCACTTCTGGCCGAGGCGGCGAAGGCGCACGATTTCATCGTAAATGTCCACTAGCTTCAATTATATATGGACTGCGGTGGGGTCAGGACATCCTCCCTGTCAATCCGCTATCCGTTGATAGACGGTGTAAGTGGGATTGCTAAAGACTTCCCGATAGCGATTTCTCAGGACTTGCTGAATGTGCTCGTGAATCTCCGGGTAGCGAGCCTGTGACCGCTGGAACCATCCGCGGTAGACCGCATTGGCCACGATGAAATCGGCTCGTTTGCCGCTGTAGTAGCCCAGCCTGGGGTCGTCAATAAGATTGGAGTCGAATCCGCGCTCGAATGCCAGTTCCGCTCCGCCCATGATCTGCGATGACGGCTGCGCGTTGTACGCCAGGAACTCGAGCATCGCGGAATAATCCCACAGTTGTTGCGGGAACCGTTTGGCTTGGATTCCATAGGTGAGTTGGAGGCTGAGAAAAGCGATGAGCACTGCCATCGCGCACCAGCGAATCCACGGGAACCAGCGGCCCATTCCTGCTGCCGGCGTATAGTGCGCGATAGACACGGCCAGCAATGCCGCCGCAATGGGCAGCGTGTGGACGATGTAGGTACTGGCTTTCAGCCCCTCGAATAGCGCCAGCAACGAATAGAACAAAACGCCACAGAAAAGCAAGACCCGGTATCCCGGCCGCCGCCGGATCGCAGGTGTGCAGAGGGCGCACACGATGCCTAGCCCGTATAACGCCAGAATACTGGCCTGAAAACGCACCCAGAAGTCGGTCGCCGAATACCAATCGAACACCGCCAGGTACCGCTGCATCTCCGCATAGAATGCCCGGAGAGGGGCTCTCAATCCAGACCAGCGATTCATCTCGGTGAACTCGGCTGCAATCCCGGAGGCGTTCCCGCCGAACTGGCTCCAAAACTGCGCCGGGTTCTGCAATATATAGACGCCCCACGCGCTCATACCGGCCAGATAGGGCGCGCCCGCCGCCGCGATTTCCTTCCATCGGAGCCGCGCGCGGTCGTAGTGCAGCGTTAGAACTGAGAGGAGTGCGAAGTACAAGACTCCACAAGGGTGAGTGAAGCAACTCGCGGCCACCAGTATGTTGCTGCCCCACATTGCTGCCCGCAGATTACGTTCGCGTATGCAGATATAGACGGTGCATCCAGCCCAGCCCAGTCCCGCGCACATCGCGTCCATGCGGCCCAGCGCGGTGACCCAGGCGAAGTGATAATCCACCGCCAGCAGGGCTACGCTGAGCAAGGCGATGCTAGGGTCCTGGGAAAGCTTGACCATCAGCGCGTACCATGCGCAGAGAATGACCACGCCCCAAAAAATCGAAAGCCAGCGAAGGGTAAGGAGGCTAAATCCGAAAACCTTGTACCAACCGGCCTGAGCCAGAAAATGGAGCGGGAGCATCCAGTAGGTGTGGCGGTCCATACCCTCCATCCAGCTTCCCTTTGATTCCAGGATGGTCGTCCCCATGAATCCCTTGTGAACAAGGTTCAAGGCCGGGTCGGCGAACCAAGCCTCGTTTTCCCAGGGAGAGGTAGTGCGGGCTTGCCAGGACGCCAGTAGTCCGTAGAGGAATACGATGAGAAGAAATGCAGAGACCGAATAAAGCCTGCGCGCGAACCGCACGAATGCTTAGAATTTACGGCGTGATCGGAGAACTAAAAGTCCCCCGGACAGAAGTGCAAGCGCCGTTGCGCCGGAGCCCGCATTAATTTCAGGGACGCTCGCCACGCTGTCCGCCATTAGTGCGGCAGAAGCCCCGATCAACATCAAAATGCCCCCAAGGATTCTAGTCACTTCCGGCCTCCCCGGCTGCGAATGAGAATGATCGCGCCAGAAACGAAAGCCAGCGCCCCGGTAGCCGAGCCACCGTCGATTTCGGGCACTTGAGCAGTGCCATCCTGTGACTGCGCTATTGCCGCTCCGGCCATGACAATCAGAAGGAATATCAATCCAAGAACTTTCACCGTAGGGCTACCTTTCACTCAAAAAAACAGTTTTACAATGAGGGCAGTTTGCTGGCCACTCTCATCGGCGGCATGCCCGGAGGCGGTTGGGAGCCGGTAAGCTCTTGCTCACCAAGGAAATCGATCCAGGTAAATAGTGAAGCCCGTCTGCGCCGCGTGTGCACAGAGTTGCACAGATTTGTGATCAAGTTGGACCGTGGGAACATGTTGGACCAACTTTGGGTTTGTATACGCCCACAGTTGTTGTCCGGCCGCTTAGTGACTAGCGGTCACTCTGTGCGACAATGACGGCCAGTCTTGTCTAAGCGGCAACGCAGCCCACGACGGCATTTGTCAGGAGTTTTACTGTGAACAGACCCTCGCTTGGGGCAATCGTGGTTGCACTGATTCCATTCTGCGCCATGTGCTTTTCGGTCGCCCTGTGGGACCGCGTCTATCCCATGGTCCTGGGCCTGCCCTTCAATGTTTTCTGGCTGCTTTCGTGGATCGTACTCACGTCATTGTGCATGTTGGTGGTCTATCGCCTGGAGGCGTCACGATCCAAAGCGTCCCGGCCTAGCGACGGCAAAACCCACTCATGAGCCCCAGCGCGATCGCTCTGACGGTGATTTTCACCATTGTTGTGCTGGGCTCCGCCCTCGGCTTCTATGCGGGCACGCGCCACAAAATGAGCCTGGAACAGTGGACCGTGGGCAGCCGGGGCTTTGGGCCATTGCTCATGTGGCTGTTGATGGCCGGCGAGACCTATACTACGTTTTCGTTTCTAGGCGCGAGCGGCTGGGCTTACTCGCGTGGTGGCCCGGCGCTCTACATTCTGGCCTACCTGCCCTTGGCTTACGTAATCTCTTTTTTCATTCTGCCGCCCATCTGGGAATTGGGCCGAGAGCGTGGACTGCAAACCCAACCCGATTTTTTTCTCGCGAAGTATGGCAACAAATACCTGGCGGCTTTGGTATCGGTGGTGGGAGTGGTGTTCATGATTCCGTACCTTCAGATTCAACTCACGGGCCTTGGAATTATTGTCGAGGTCGCCAGTTTCGATGGCATCGGCCGGACCCAGGCGATGATTATTGCCGTGGCGCTGCTGGCCGGGTTTGTTTTTGTGAGCGGCATACGGGCCGTGGCGTGGGTCAGCGTACCGAAGGATATTCTGATGGTGTTCGCGGCGATTTCCATAGGCGTCGCCGTACCGTACATTTACTTCGGCGGGATTGGACGCATGTTCACCGAGCTGGCACGCGCGCATCCCGCCCACTTGGTGATGCCCGGCGCGACCAAGACCCTGAATCATCCCTGGTATGTCTCCACCGTTCTACTGACTTCAATGGGCGCCTCCATGTGGCCGCAGGCATTCGGCGCCAGCTTTACGGCCAAGAACGCCGAGACCTTACGCAGAAATGCAGTAGTGATGCCGCTTTATAACATCAGCCTGGCATTCATATTCTTTACGGGCTTCGCCGCATTCCTGGTGATTCCGGGGCTTAGCGATGGCGATCTCTCCTTGCTCACAATTGTGCGCAAAGCCTTCCCGGCCTGGACGCTCGGCGTAGTAGGCGGAGCAGGCGCTCTCACGGCGATGGTTCCCGCGGCTGTAATTATCCTTACTGCTTCTACACTGTTCGCCAAGAATCTGTGGCGTCCGATCTTCGCGCCGGCCATGACGGACGATCAGGTGGCCAAGCTGGCCAGGATCATGGTGGTGGTGCTCAGCCTCATCAGTCTCTACCTTGCCATCTACAGCTCCACCTCTTTGGTATCTCTGCTCCTTCTGGGATATGCCGGTGTGACGCAATTCTTCCCTGGCGTGGT
>CAZDGT010000109.1:0-3835 GCA_964504905.1 uncultured Bordetella sp.
GGGCGGCGAGCGCCCCCACATCTGTTGAATGATCCTCTTCCGATGAAAAGAACTGCTCATTTCCGTAACCATTACTCCGCCGAATCGGGAGCGCCTTTGGCCGCCTTCTTTTTTTGCGCGGCTTCCATTCGATAGCTCGGCAGATTCAACTCCAGGATCACGCTGTGATGGATCAACCGATCAATCGCCGCTGCCGTCGTCATTGGGTCTTTGAAGATTCGCTCCCATTCGCTGAACATCAGGTTGCTGGTCAATAACACGCTCCCGCGCTCGTAGCGGTGCGCCAGCAGCGTAAAGAGCACCTCCATCTCTTCCCGGCTCTGCTGCACGTAGCCCAGGTCGTCAATGATCAGCGCTTCGTACTTGTCCAGCCGCTTGAGTTCCTTCTCCAGCAACAAGTCCTGCTTGGCTTGCAGCAGCCGCTGCACCAGCAGCACGCAGGACGTGAAGTAGACGCTCCGGCCCTGATCAATCAACTCGTGGCCCAATGCGCAGAGCAGGTGCGTTTTGCCACCTCCCGGACTGCCAAAGACCAACACGTTTTCCGCACGGCGCAGAAACTCCCCATCCAGCAGCGCCGCAAACTGTCGCTCGACGTTTCGCTTCAACCGGCTCCGGTCGAAGTTCTCCAGCGTCTTTTCTCGCGAGGCGCGAAGCTTGAAGCAGCTTCTGCCGCTTGCGCGTTTCACGCCCGTTGATTTCCAGCTCGCACAGCCGCAGTAAATATTGATCACAACTCCAGCCTTCATTGGCCGCCATCGCACTCTGGGCGGCGTGATGGACGGCGAAGGCCGGCAGATTCAATCGCGTGAGCATCTGCTTCAACTCGGCTTTGATCGGCGTATTCATCTGCTCGCCTCCTCTCCGCCAAGCAGCAGGTCATAGCGCTCGAGCGACATTGCATTGATCTCGATCCTCGGAATGCGCGGCAGGCTTTCGCTCCGGCGCTCGACGATCACTTCGCGGACTCGCTCCAAGCCGATCTGTTCGCCTCGCCCCACCAACTCGCGCAAGGCTTCGGCTACTTGCTCCTCGCTCTCCTCCGCCGCCAGCTTGAGCAATTGCAGATACTCGCGCTCGGCTCTGCCGTCCAGCCGCTGCTTCAACTCGTCATAGGCCACGCGGAAGATCACCCGCGGATACAGGCTCGCTTGAAACCGATAGTGCGCAAATGCCCCCGGCTTTTTGACCAGCGAATGAATGAGATGGCGGTAATTGATCGCCGCCTTGCCTTCGCCGCGCAGCCGCTCCATCCGCTCGACCCGCTGCCCTCCGTGCCAGACTTCCAGATGGCCGCCATAGATCCGCACCTCCACTCGCTCTCCGATCAACTGGCTCGGCACCGAATAGTGATTGTGACGAACCAGAATCGTGCTGTTACGGCTGACTCGCTGGAACTCCTTGCTATATCCCTCCAATCGCCGCTCAGGTAAGGGGCGCAGCGCTTTCAACTCTTCCGCCAGACGTTCACTGTGGCCTTGATTGCGCCGCTTGAGCAAGCGCCGCAGGAAGTCTTCGTATTCCCCACCCTCTGTGCCAATATCCATTGAGACACTTTCCCCGAATAGTTTAGTGTCGAGGGCGAAGGGAGTTTTCAATGTCTCAAGACTTGTCACCATTATCGGCGTCCGCGAAAGCATCAACCTCAAAGGTTGATCCGGAGGTCAATGCGAAGCCCGAGCGCCGTCAGTTTTCCGCCGAATACAAGCGGCGCATCCTCGAGCAAGCCGACGCCTGCACCGAGCCCGGGCAGATTGGAGCGCTTCTCCGCCGCGAGGGGATTTATTCGTCGAACCTGACACATTGGCGTCAGCAACGGGCTGAAGGTTCCTTGAAGGCCCTGTCGCCCAAAAAGCGCGGCCCTCAGCCCGATCCGCTGGCTGATGAAAATGCCGCCTTGCGCCGTCGGATCGAACGTCTGGAAGCGGATCTCAAGCGCGCCGAAACCATTATTGAGGTCCAAAAAAAACTCTCCGAGCTGCTTGGTCTGCCAGATCCGAGGGGCCAGAAGAACGAGGGACCACAATGACCGCCGTCTCTGAACTGACCTCGCAAGTTGGCGTCGCCGCGGCCTGCCAGGCTCTGGCCGTTCCACGCAGCAGCTTCTATCGGAGCCGCCAAATCTCATCACCGAAGATGGGCTCAGCGCCGAAGCCCTCGGCGAAGCCTTCGCCGAAAATGGACCCTCCGTCGGCACCGGCGCGTTCGCCGCGCTCGCTGAGCGAGCAGGAGCAGTCCGTTGTCAGAGAGACTCTCAACAGCTCTCGGTTTGTCGATCAGGCACCACGCCAGGTCTACGCCGCCCTGCTTGACGAGCAACGCGACCTTTGCTCCTGGCGGACGATGTACCGCATTCTCGATCAGAATCGGGAAGTACGGGAACGACGCGATCAGCTTCGTCATCCCAGCCATCCCAAACCTGAATTGGTGGCCACCGCCCCCAATCAGCTCTGGAGTTGGGATATCACCAAGCTGCTCGGTCCGACGAAGGGGACCTTTTACCAGTTGTACGTCATCATCGACGTCTTCAGTCGCTACGTCCCGGGTTGGTTGCTGGCCGATTGCGAGTCGGCCGCCCTGGCCGAGAAACTGGTCGGCGAAACCTGCCTTAAGCAGGGGATCTTGCCGGATCGGTTGACCCTGCACGCCGATCGCGGCAGTTCGATGAAATCCAAGCCGCTGGCGATGCTGCTAGCCGATTTGGGCGTGGCCAGGACTCATTCGCGGCCACGCGTGTCGAATGACAATCCTTACTCCGAGTCGCAGTTCAAGACGATGAAGTACCGCCCCGACTTCCCGGATCTCTTCGGTTCGTTGGAGGATGCCAGGGCCTGGGTCAGACCGTTTTTTGATTGGTACAACCACGAGCATTATCACAGCTCTCTAGGATTGCTCACGCCGGCGAGTGTCCATTATGGCCAGGCGGCCGCTTTACTCGAAAAACGCCAGCGCGTTCTGAATGCCGCTTACGCTGGTCATCCTGAGCGCTTTGTCAAAAAACATCCTACCGTGCAGTCATTGCCTGATGCCGTGTGGATAAACCGCCCGCAGCCGCTGCTGGAAACGGGTGCCGAGCCTTCTGTTGGAGTCTAAATTTTTCACCGAGGCGTCTCAAAGGTATTGACACATTCCGTATCTTTGATGCAGTGGTATGCGGAATGTTGTAATTGTGTTGGGTGAGGGCAGTGCGAAGATATTTTTCAAATAGTTTCAAAGATGTCTTGCCAGAGAGTGAGTGTCGTGGTATCTTCAGGATTCGTCTCCCAGAGCGGTAAAGTTCTTCAGCGGTCAGAGCAAGTAGTGTTTTCTAGGTATGAGCTTGATGATGGTTGATTGAATGCTATCGGCCTGGGTTGGCAAGTTGATGGATCTTTGAAAACTAGGTAGAGCGTGAAAACGTCGAGCGAGAGCGATATGTTTATCAATTTTGCTTGAGTCGGAACTTGAGAGAAGGTCATCGGTAATAAATGGCCAAGGATTATACAATGAGAGTTTGATCCTGGCTCAGAATCAACGCTGGCGGCGTGCCTAACACATGCAAGTCGAACGCGAAAAGGGCTTCGGTCCTGAGTAGAGTGGCGTACGGGTGAGTAACGCGTGGGTAATCTACCCTTGGGTGGGGAATAACCAGTCGAAAGATTGGCTAATACCGCATAATGCAGCGGCTCGAAATCGAGACAGTTGTTAAAGCAGAAATGCGCCTGAGGAGGAGCCTGCGGCTGATTAGCTAGTTGGTGAGGTAAAGGCTCACCAAGGCTGCGATCAGTAGCTGGTCTGAGAGGACGGCCAGCCACAATGGCACTGAAACACGGGCCATACTCCTACGGGAGGCAGC